>SKXY01000118.1 GCA_007128175.1 Wenzhouxiangella sp.
AGGCCTCAGTTCGACTGATTTTTCAATCGATGAGCGTACAGTTGCTCGTAGAGCGGCTGACAGGACTCCGCCACCTCGGCGGCGCGGCCAGAAAGCGAAACCTCGCGCCGTTTCGGCGGTGCAAAACCCGTCGAGCGCTGCACAGCGTCGTACCAGTATTTCGCCCACACCCCGTCGGTCTCGCGCGACCCCGGCGGCCAGGACAGCATGGCCGGCAGAAATTCGATGTCCAGCCACTTACATAGTGCGCGAAGGTGCCCTTCCGGATCAGTCAGAAAATCGCCGCCGTCAATCACCGGCGGCAACTGGCCGGTAGTTTTCTCCAGCCAGTCGAACAGCATGACCTGCTGCGGCAGGCCGACGTCCTCAGGATAGATATCCTCGGTACCGCGGGCACGAACGTAGGAGGCCACCACCTCGTCGGGCCGGCGAATCAGAAAGACATTGGTCAACTCGCCAATCCAGTCCAGCTCGATGGCCTCGTCCAGGTGATGGCACATGTGCTTCTGGTACCAGATCGCCTGCCCGCCGGGTACCGGGCCGCGAGTCAGGTCGGCCGCCACCTGGCGCCAGTCGGTCTCGCCGGCTTCGATCACTTCTTCCCGACCGGGGTGTTCGGCCCCGCTCAACTTCAGCCAGGCAGCGTAGAGCGGTTCATCTGAGACATGACAATCCGGTCGGTTTTCCCAGGCGCGCATCATCGCCGTCGATATGTTGCGCGGCCCCGACCACATGGCAATCCGCAGCGGCGTGTTCATGTCCTTCCCTCCGGTGCACGGCGATCGGCCACGTCGGCGCGGATCAGATCGGCGTAAAGCGTTTGCAATCGTCGCGTGACCGGCCCCGGCAGCGGGGTGTCCATCTCGCGGCCATCGACCGAGCGCACCGATGTCAGCCCGCCCAGCGTGCCAGTGACAAAGGCCTCCTCGGCCCCGTAGACATCGGTGAGGCTAAAGTCCTTTTCGAAGCAGGCAATCCCGTTGTCCCGGCACAGCCTCAACACGTTGCCGCGGGTGATGCCGCCCAGGCAGTACTTGCCGCTGGAAGCCCATACCTCGCCGCCGCGAACGATAAAGAAATGCGTAGAGTTGCAGGTGGCGACGAAACCGTGCGGGTCGAGCATCAGCGCCTCGTCGGCGCCGGCCTCGTTGGCCTGGATGCAGGCACTGATGCAATTGAACTTGGAATGCGAGTTGATCTTGGCATCCTGCACATCCGGTGCCCCACGGCGCACATGCACCGTGAACAGCTTCAGTCCCCGCTCGACGGCCGCCGGGTCGTGCGGGCTCTTCGCCGGCACGATCACCACCGTGGGCTTTCCGATCGCCAAGCGCGGGTCCTGGTAGGGTTCGCGGCGCACCCCGCGGGTCACCATCACCCGGAGATGGGCGTCGTTGTCCAGGCCATTGGCCTCGATGGTTTCGTAAATGGCGCGCGTGAGCTCATCGGGATCCAGGCCGATATCCAGAACGATCGACCGCGCCGCCTCGAACAGCCGGTCCAGGTGCGGCTCGAGAAAGGCCGGGTGCCCATCGACCACGCGCAAGCCCTCCCACACCCCGTCGCCGAGCACGAAACCACTGTCGAACACCGAAATCCGGGCCTGGTCCTCGTCGACCAGTTGACCGTTGAGATGGATCTTCATTGCTTAACCGAGTGATTGATTGCCGGATCAAGAATCTAACCGCACAAGACGGAAATTGCGACCCACCTGCCCTGACGCCGTGACTTTCCCGGACTATCATGTGCCCGAGATGATCAACGCAATCGCCACACTCGGAATGATGACGCTGGTTGCCGGTGCCGTGCTGGCCTGGTTGGGCCGGCGGCTTGCGCCCGACGAGGACAGCCTGGTCGAGCGCATCAACCAGGTGCTGCCGCAGACGCAATGTGCCCAGTGCGGCTACCCCGGGTGCCGCCCGTACGCCGAGGCGATTGCCAACGGCGAGGCCGACATCAACCAGTGCCCGCCCGGCGGCGAAGCCGGCGTGCGCGAACTGGCCGACTTGCTCGGCACCGAGCCGAAACCGCTGGATGAGTCACGCGGCGAACACAAGCCGCCGATGGTGGCCGTTATCGACGAAGACCGCTGCATCGGTTGCACGCTCTGCATCCAGGCCTGCCCGGTCGACGCCATCGTCGGCGCGGCACGCATGATGCATACCGTGATCGAGGCCGAATGCACCGGCTGCGAGCTGTGCATCGAACCCTGCCCGGTCGACTGCATTGATCTCATCGAGCGACAGCAACCGGCCAACTGGCCCCGCCCGCAGCCCATCCCCATCCGGGTTCGCGAGGCCACTCATGCCTGAGACCCTGCCGGGCGATCGCATCTTCAGTTTTCCGGGCGGACTGAAGCTCAAGCATCACAAGCAGATGGCCTGCCGGGAACCGGTGCGCCGCCCGCCCCTGCCCGAACGCCTGTACGTGCCGCTGGGCCAGCACCAGGGCGAGTCCGGCGAACTGCTGGTGGCCGAAGGCGACCGGGTGCTCAAGGGTCAGCCTTTGACCGCCAGCGGCGACGATTTCATCGTGCCGGCGCATGCACCCACCTCCGGTACCGTGGGGGCCGTGGTCCAACATCCGGCAGCCTTTCCGCCCGGCGGCACGCGCCGGTGCCTGGTGCTGGATCCAGACGGTGAAGACCAGTGGTGTGACCCGGATCCACTGGAAGAATGGCAGAAACGCTCCGGCGTCGAGATCATCGATCACCTGCATGGTGCCGGCCTGGCCGGCATGGGCGGGGCGATGTTCCCCACTGCCGCCAAGCTCCGCGGCGACTGGCCGGACCTGCACACCGTGATTCTCAACGGCGCCGAATGCGAACCGTATATCGCCTGCGATGAAATGCTGATGCGCGAGCGCCCCGAAGCCATCATCAGGGGCGGGCTCATACTTGCCCGCGCGGTGGGCGCGCAGCGCGTGGTCATCGCCATCGAGGATCGCATGGGTGCCGTGCGCGACAAGCTCGAAGCCGCCTGCCAACAAATCGATACCGACGGCATCGTGCGGATCGTCCAGGTGCTGACCATCTACCCCGAGGGCGGCGAACGCCAGCTCATACAGACCCTGACCGGCAAGGAAGTACCCCACAACGGCCTGCCCCAGGACTTGGGCGTGGTCTGTCACAACGTGGCCACCGCCGCGAGCTTGCGCGACGCGGTCATCGACGGACGGCCGCTGATCGAGCGCATCGTTACCGTCACCGGGCCGGGCATCAAGGAACCCTGCAACCTGCTGGCCCTGATCGGCACCCCGTTCGCTCACCTGGTCGAAGCCGCCGGCGGCTACCAGGGCAAGGTCACCCGCATGGTACTCGGCGGGCCGATGTCCGGCACCGCACTGGCCAGCGACGAGATTCCGGTCACCCGAGGCGCCAACTGCCTCCTGGCACTGACATCAGAGCAAGTAGCATCAACCGGTCCGGTCATGCCCTGCATCAACTGCGGCCAGTGCGTGAG
>SKXY01000010.1 GCA_007128175.1 Wenzhouxiangella sp.
AACTGCACGAAGCGCGAGCCGATGGTAAACGCCAGGCCGATGGCAACCAGCACGGCAACCAGCACGTAGGACCATAGGAAATCAGTGGCAGTCTCAAGCATCCGGAATATCCCCGTTGATTATTGTCTGTTCAGCAACTCGGTCGATCTGCGACGGTCCGTCAGTGATCATCCCGATACCGGTCCAGCAGTCGATCCAGGAAAGCGTCCCGCTCCGGCTCGACCACTTGTCGCGGGGTAGTGTACCGCGCATGGCCGTCGGGCTCATCCGGGTCGAACATCACGCCCCACAGCGGCCGCTGGCTGGCCGGATCGATGGCGTAGCGGAAGTCGCCGACGAACCATTCGCCGTCGGCATCGTAATCCGGATAACGAAACAGCCAGTTGGAAGAAAAGTGGTCGAAACGGCGCAGATCGTCGCCCAGGCGACTGTCGGGATCGAACGGAGCGGGATCGAAGGGCTGGACGGTTCCACCCGGCCACAGCCGCATCTCGCTGCCCGGGGCATTGCGAATGGCGACCAGGTGAAAATGCTCACCATCGTCGACCAGGGCGCGCCACAGCACCAGGTTGGCGAATGCCGGCTTGGCCACGGTCCGCTCGATTTCAATATCGTTGCCCTGTGCCCAATCGACCAGAACGGCTTCGGCACGATGATTTTGCAGTGCACCGAAGGCCATGTAGATCAGCATCCAGGCCCAGGCGGCCGCCACCGCCCAGTGCCGTCGGCGCCAGACCGCCCAGGCCAGCAAGCCAAGCAGCGGCAGGGTGTAGAGCGGATCGATCACGCTGATCCAGTTCCAGGCCACGCGGTAGTCCGAGAAGGGCCAGAACAGGTAGGTGCCGTAGGAGGTGCAGGCATCGAGCAGGCCGTGCGAGGCATAGCCGAGAAAACACCACAGGTAGAGCGGCCCGAAGGTCACACGCTTTCGCAGAACGGGCCAGAGCACCAGGGCAACCGCCAGCGCCCCGACCGGGATGAAGGTGAGCGAATGCGTGAAGTGGCGGTGATACTCGATGTAGAGCAAGGTGTCTTCGCGCGAGCGAATCAGCACATCGAGGTCCGGCGCCATCCCCGCCAGCCAGCCGGAGACTGCGGCCAGACGCATCTGTTCGCGTCGTGCGGCCGGCAAGGCCCACAGGCTGCCGAACACGCCCTGGGTGACTGGATCCATGTTGCGTTATTCTCGGAGGCTGGATCGACAAGTGTAACCAAAGCGCATCGATGAACCGAAACACGCTGACAATCGCCGCCGTCCTGATCGTGGCCGGATGCGCCACGACCCCGGACTGCCGCCAGGAAACCGGCTTCGAAGCCGGCCTGGCGGATCAGCCTGCCAATACGTCCTGCGAGAACGAAGACTACCTCGAAGCCCACCGCATCGGATCGGCACTCGAGCAGATGTACCGCGAACGCGAACAGTTGCAGTCCGGGCAGGCCGATCTGGATGCCGCCGCACGCGCGCGATTGCGTGTGCTAGAGCGAGACATTCCGGAACTGGAAACGCTCGCCCGTATGCAGGGGCTGTTGCCCGCCTCACCATCGCCCGACAACGGGAGCTGAAGCTAGTCTGCCTACATCGGTGCGTCGCACAGGCAATGCGCAATGACACCGGGCCGACCCGGGCGTGTCGCCTCGGTAAGCAGGCGCAAGTCACGCAACAGGTTGGTGCGAGTTTCCTCGGGCATCCAGGTCATCAGTCCGGAGCTGGGCTCGAGACCGGCGGTAACCAGCGCCCTGGCGCCCATGCCGGCAAAAAACTGCTGCCAAGGTTTGAGTTCGGGCTCGACGTAACTGACCCGGTAGTTGTCCCCCAACCCGGCGATGCGCGCCGCGGAAGCGATGGCATCGTCAAGGTTGCCGAGATGATCGATCAGGCCGCGCTCCAGCGCCTGGCTACCTGTCCAGACCCGACCCTGTGCGACCTCGTGCACGGCCTCCACATCCATCTCCCGGTGCTCGGCGACAAGCGCGAGAAACTCGCGGTAGGAGGCATTGATCATGGTATCGAGCAGGCTGCGCAGTTCGTCGCTCATGGAGCGATCCACCCGCAGGGCACCGGCCAGGGGCGTGGTTCCGACGCCATCGGTGTGGATGCCGATGCGCGAGAGTGATTCCTCGAAAGTGGGCAGGAAGCCGATGACACCGATCGAGCCGGTGACGGTGGTCGGGTAGGCCCAGACCTCGTCGGCACCCATGGCCACCCAGTAACCGCCGCTGGCCGCCACGTTGCCCATGCTCACCACAACCGGCTTGCCAGCATCGCGCAGGGCCTGCAATTCCCGGCGGATGACCTCGGAAGCAAATGCACTGCCGCCGCCGGAATTGACCCGGAAGACCACTGCCTTGATGCTGTCGTCACGGGCTGCCTGCCGGATGAGTCTCGACGTCGATTCATCGCCGATGGTACCCGGCGGATGGTCACCGTCGATGATCATGCCCTCGGCCACGATCACGCCGACGCGGTCACCGGGCTTTCGCACCGGCACATCCGCCCCGACGAACTGGCGGTAATCGATACGTCGAAAATCACCGTTGTGATCGGGCGCACCGCGCTGGGCCAATTCGGCACGCAACTCCGGGCGGCTGACCAGGCGATCGACCAGTCCGTTGTCCAGCGCCATGCGCGCCGCGTTGCCCTCGGCTCGTTCGAAGTACTCGGTGAAGTTGTGGGTGAGGTCGACAAGCACATCGACCGGCAGACCCCGGTTCATGGCCACTGTCTCGAGGTAGTCCTGCCACAGACCGCCAAGGAAGTATTCGCTCGCTTCCCGATCGGCCTCGGACATGTCGCTGCGCTCCCAGGGTTCCATCGCCGACTTGTAGTCACCGGTCTTGAACAGGTTGACCTCCACACCGAGCTTGTCCAGCCCTTCGCGGTAGTAGTTGCGATAGCGGCCGAAGCCTTCCAGCAACACCATGCCGTCATGGTTCAGCCAGATCTCGTCGGCCTGAGAAGCCAGGAAATACTGTCCCTGCCCCATGTAACTGCCGTAGGCGATCACGGATTTGCCCGACTCCCTGAAAGAGGCGAAGGCCCTGTCAAGGTCCTTCATGACACCGGTTCCCAGGCCCCACAACTCATCGGTATCGATCAGAACCTGGGTGATCCGGTCCTCGTCGGCGGCCTGCTCCAGTGTCGCCAGGAGATCACGCAGACGCGTCTCGGGAACTTGCTGGCCAAGCGCCTCGTTGATCATTCGCTCCAGCGCGGTGCCGCTGTATTCTTCGACGACCATGCCTTTGGGCGACAGGACCAGGGTCGTTTCGTTTTTGATGACCAGGCGGTCGCCGCCGCTGAATACCAGTCCGACGATCAGCGCCAACACCAGGAGAAACAGGATGTTGAATACCGCCATCCGGAACGCCGTCAGACCGCGCCAGAAACCCAGCCATAGGCGCACGAGAATGTTCGGTTGCTTTCGGGAATCCATGAGAATTGCACATTGAGAGTCAGG
>SKXY01000194.1 GCA_007128175.1 Wenzhouxiangella sp.
ACTTGTAGTTCAGCGCATTCTCAGCAACTTCCTCATCGCAATATTCTTCAAAATCCACAATCCCTGTATCCGATACCCAGACCGGGAACGCCTTAGACAAGTCATCTCGCCCAACATAACAGGCAATAAACTCCAAAGCAGATGGTACGTCAATAACCTCTTGATTGGACAAGAGACGCTTCTCTGCGTCTTCCTGAGACAAACCATCGACATCCACAGACCCAACCGCAGAGATGGTGGAGATCGAGTCTCCTTTATCCTCTAGCGTGTTATTCCCACTGGTAGCAGTGAAGTTCGCATTGGTATGAGCACTTCCAATCATATTAAGCTGCCCTTTGACGGAGATACTTTGATTGGACAGCAATCCCTGCTCGAACGCCCGATTAATCCGCTCAGAAAATTCTTCCGAAATGGTCAGACGAATTCTGGACTGACCAGCAACATCCCCACCGATCAGGGATTCGCCAAGTACGATGGCAAACAACTGGCCGCTGGATGCATTCCACTCAACAGACTCGACGAAAGCACGAAGCCCATCTTCATCGCGCGCAACTTCGTTATTAAGCTCCTGAATCAGTTCAGACAGCAACGCGCTCTGTCTGCCATCCGCACTTTCGAGCGACTCAGCTTCGTGCCCTCGATCGCTCAGTTCCGATACGAGTTCATTGTCCTCCAAACCAAGCAGTGAACCGACATCTCCGTCCCAGAAGACCTCCGATCTCAGGATAGTCACAAGGTCACTCGCTCCCACTTCGGCAATCAACAGCGACATCGCCTTATGGTTGAGGTTTGACGTCATTCGCTCCTGGAGATTGCTGCCACGCATGCCTGCAACAGTGACGATGGTGGCAACCAGCAGAAAAATCAGGCCTATGGCCAGCGCTGCCCCGCGCTGCCGATGCTTGGATGACTGATTCATACTGCCTCCTGAAATAGTTCCGTTTCGGATATTCATTGCTCGACCGTCAAGGTGCGCGATGTCGCGGTAAAGATGCTCGCGAGACCACTATTTTCCATTTGCAACCGTACCGCCACGGAGCGTGAGTCCCCACTTGGTGAATCCTCCCATTCGGAGGACGTGACCAGGGAATTGCCATCACGGACAGACTCTTCCCAATATGTGCCGCTCCCGCTGTACCGAAACTGTGCGGTTTCGATCCCCGCCACCAGTACAGCGTCATCACCGCCGCCTGCGTCACACCCCGCACTGTTATCGGTGAACACACGGCACACCAACTCATTGCCCGCCAGACGAAACTCACTGACGACATTCGCCTGCTCCACTTGGCCGCCAAGACAATCCCGGATCCCGCTGTTCACGTCTCCCTGCATACGAACGCGGAGTACTTCATCATTCGAACTTGTGCAGATCTCAGCCCCCTGCCGAACCACGCGCATGATCGTCTGGGATCCAAACCGAAACGTTTCCTGCGCCTCATCCAGCCCCTGTTTGGCTCGGTAAGTCTGTTGATTAGACAGGAAAACCGATATCGCCCCACCGATCAAAATCAAACTAATAACCAAGGCGATCATTAACTCAACCAAGCCGAACCCCTGCTGCTGTTCAGCCGACACTGCCGACGGTGTGAATTCAGTTTGCATCGTTAGTCACATCCCAAATCCGGCACTTTCGCGCGGTACGTGAAAACATGCTCCACGGATTCGTCATGCATATCCGTCCAAGTAATATCGATAGCGAAGACGCCTGGACTGATGCTGCTTGCATCGGCTACCAAGCCCGCCCAGTCCGAAACGTCGCCAGCGTGATCCTGCTGCCAGGCTGCCGTTATCGCGTCCAGAACATCACCATCAAGTACGCGATTGTTCTCAGGCCCTGTGTAAAGCTGGCATGTGCCCGCCCACATCCGCTCCACCAAGTCATTTGCCTGCATCACAGCAATGGAGCGCTCAAAGCTTGATTGACTGTATTGAAGCGATCGCAGCTGCAGCGTTGCGATACTCAGCAGGCCGATCGAGAGCACGATCAAGGCAATCAATACCTCGATGAGCGTCAACCCCTGCTGCGTTTGTTGTCGCCTGCTTGCAAAAGACATCTCTGTTCCTAGTTATCGATTCGACTGAAACCGCTTGGAAATACCGTCATGGCTCTGGACGCAGTGCTGGAACCAAGCTCAACATCGATCGAAATATCGATGTCCCCGGTCGTCCCCATCACTGTTCCCATGTTACTGAAGCGAATGAGTGCTGGAGCATTAATGGATACACCGCCAGGGAACGGTCCGCGGGAGCGCAGCACCTCATTGGGCCCCTCCACGAGAACCATCCAACCTTCCTGCCAGTCGTTTCCACAGGCATTGCAATCATGATTCGGGTCATCGCAGACAGGGCAGACAACGACGCGGTTCGTGGATTCGCCGGACACAGCAGTGCTTCTGGCAAACTGAACGGCGCCCAGTAACTCGTTGGAAATACTGGTCGCCCGGTTGTCCCGGATAATATTCTGGAAGCCGGGTATTCCGACCGTCACCAATATGCCCAACACGACCAAGGCAACCATCAGCTCTATGAGCGTGAACCCGCGCTGCCTTTGCCGCATGCTTAGAAACTGGCAATTCTTTGTCATGGCGCTAGTTCCAACAACCGTCGGGGGTGGTAGCCCCCCGTTGGTTAATGGTCATCGTTCCACAGTTATCTCCGGCCTGCGGTCCCGTTGGCACCGCCCGGATTGAGAACGTGGCTGTTCCCGTAGCAGCCTGAACGACTTCAATGGTGTAACGGTTCTCGTCGATGTCCGGCGTGTAGGCGTCCGTGCACTCTTGATAATCACGCTCGATGGTGAAACAGCGCTCCATTGCCTGCGCATAGGCAAGCAGTTCCCCCTGAGCGGTGCCTCGATGTGAACGCTGCACCTGATTCACGTATGTCGGGTAGGCGATAGACGCGAGTATCCCGATGATGACGACAACGATCATCACCTCGATCAACGTAAAGCCGGATGACCCCTGACTGGTGCGTATTCTTGTCACCCTTTCACCCCTGTGCTGGTGGCGCCTTAGCGACGCTCAATCTAGTTTTTCGACAGGTAACAGTAAACTAGTAGTTCGACCACGGGGCACGCCGAAGACGACAGAGTGCATCGCTCGACTGACGAGCGGTCAGATCATGTGGAGGGACTTGAACAAAGACGGAAATGGTGCCGGTGAGAGGAATCGAACCCCCGACCTACTGATTACGAATTAGCGAAAACGCTGTTTTCGGGTGTTTGAGGTAATTTGCGGGTCTTTTACAACTCTCTGTTTCGTTTGCATTTTTGTTTGAATCACTCATAGACTCTCCGAATCACTTTGACGCGGAGTGTCTACATAGTGTCTACACAAAGCCCGAATCAGTTGGTCAAGCTCACCAAAACCGTGGTCGACAACCTATTGACCAATGTTTTGCAGGCGCTTTTGCTGGCTTCGATCGTAGTCTTTCTTTTCTTGGGCGCGCTTTCAT
>SKXY01000299.1 GCA_007128175.1 Wenzhouxiangella sp.
CAGGCTTGCCTTCCATCACCGGATACCGCATCACGATGCGGAAGATGATGAAGGCCACGATCAGGCCCACGACCCCGAGAATCGGGGGGATCATCATTTGGTTCATGTTGTCTCCCACTTATGTATGTGTGTTTTTTCAGGCATGTTGTTATTCGAGAATCCGATCCGACAGCCTGATCCATTCTGTACTGACGGAGTCGCAAAATCGAGTAATTGTAGCGAGTGGGGCGGGAAACGTAAAATTCTTGGTGAGAGGGGGAGATGGAAGAGGGAAGAGGGGTGGTTTTGTCGGGCAAGGATCCAGTCCTCTTCCGCCTTCTCTCTATCCCTCTTCCCCCTTGTACACGCACCCGGAGGTGCAGGTTTCCTGAATGACGATCTTGCTCAGGCCGGGCAGGTCGGGTTGCAGTCGCTGCCAGATCCAGCGGGCGAGGTTTTCGCTGGTCGGGTTCTCCAGCCCCTCGATATCGTTGAGGCAGTGGTGGTCGAGCTGATCGTAAAGCGGCCGGAAGGCGCGCTTGAGGTCGGCAAAATCCATGACCCAGCCGGCCTCCGGGGCCAGCGGCCCGGCCACATGCACCTCGATGCGGAAGGAATGCCCGTGCATGCGCCGGCACTTGTGGTCGGCCGGGACGTTTGGCAGATAGTGGGCCGCCTCGATCTGGAACACCTTGAAAATTTCCATGGCTGCAATTGTATCCTCTCGGGCGCTCCCGGAATGGCTGGCTCGAACGCGGTATGCGGGTGGGTGGTTCCGGGTTGTGGCGACAGCCTGCTATACTCGCCAGGCTGCCGGCATTTGCCCGTCGGATCCGATCCGGGCAACCGTCAGTCCAGGGGGTCGCCGAACGGCCGCCGGATAACATTCGCTGAAATCTGGTCTGTAAAGAGGGAGACAGGCATGGCTGATGTCATTGTCACTTTGTCCTTGACGCGCAAGTCGGGGATTCTGGCGGCCGCGGTGTCCTCACTGGCCCGCAATGGTCTGGAGTTCCAGTCGCACCGGTTTGTCGAACCGGAAGACGCCGATGGTCTGCATGTCGAGCTGATGGCAGAGGGCGAAGTCGAGGACAAGGACGCCTTGACCGAAGTGCTTGAGCGCATTCGCGGCGTCGATGCAGTTGCCGACATTGGCGTGGACGGCCGATCGTTGTTACACGACCTGCCCGCTGTGGAAGAGGAAGCTGAGCCCGAGCCGGAACCCGAGCCGGAACCCGAGCCGGTCGAGCAATCGCCAGCCGAATTGCAGCCCCAGCCGGGGCCAGAACCTGAACCATCCCGCGTTGCTTCCGGCGAGGACGCCGATGAGGATTCCGGGCAGGAGGCTGAAGGTGATTCCGATGCTGATGAATCACGCTCGGGGCGCGCTGATGCTTCGGGCAAGAATCCCATGCGTCGGTCCATGATGCGTCGCCGCCGTCGCTTTACCTGATTTTCGCGAAACCGACCAAAGTCGGAGTCATACGGGCCGTGCTCGAAGTCCGGGAAACGCTATAATTGCGCTTTTCCCGCGAGCACGGACCAATCTGCATGAAAGTCAATGATATTTCCCCCGGCGTCAACCCGCCGGATGATTTCAACGCCGTCATCGAAATCCCCCTGGACGGAACGCCGGTCAAGTACGAGGTTGACAAGGACACCGGCGCGATCCTGGTCAATCGCCTGCTGGCCACCTCCATGCGCTATCCGTGCAACTACGGTTTCGTGCCCAATACCCTGGCCGAGGATGGCGATCCGCTCGACGTGATGGTGCTGATCCGGGTGCCGCTGCTGCCCGGTTCGGTGATTCGCTGTCGTCCGATCGGTTTTCTTGAAATGAGCGACGAGGCCGGCCGCGATGTCAAGATTGCCGCCCTGCCGGTCGAGCAGGTCAGCCCGCTGCATGAAGACATTACCTCGATCGACGACCTGGCCCGTTTCAGCCGTCGCCAGATCCGGCATTTCTTTGCCCACTACAAGGATCTGGAATACGGCAAGTGGGTCGAGGTGCTGGGCTGGCACGGCCCGGACGCGGCACGCGAGGAAATCCTCAAGGCCATCGAGGCGTTCAAGAACAACGGTTGATCAGCTGGCCCGTTTCGCCCGGTCGACATGCCGACCGGGCGAAGCTGTTGAGCCATCAGACCCTCGGAGCATTTGCCGTTCTAGTGCGTCGGCCGGTCCACGGAGGGTTTCGAAGATACGGTGAACAGGCCCTGCACGCTGTGCCAGAGTAGCCATTGGCCAGCGTCGGTGCGCATGGTGGTTTCCATCATGGACATCAGCCGATCCATCGAATCCACTCCGGTGCCCGTCTGATTGATGGAAAGTTCGAGTTGGCCCGTCTCCCGGTCGATCGAAACGACAAAGAACGCCAGTTCGACCCCGGCCTTGCCGAACAGCCTGACACCCCCCGAGCGCAGATTGACCTGCGCTTGCCCCACGCGCATGCGCCAGCCACTGTTGTCGTTGGTGGGCGTATCAAACAGCACGACCGGGGTCGCTCCTTGCTCGTCCAGTGCTTCCAGAATTCGTTCGCCGGCGCCGCCGGTGGAAATCGGTCCGGCCGGACACAGGCGGTTGATCAGGCGTGTGCGCAGCCGATACCAGATCAGCTTCACCGGTCGACCGGGCAGGTCCGACGCGGCAACCGGCCGAAACACGAAGCGGGGCTTCAAGCCAGATCGGTGCAGATGCCACAATGCATTGATGCCCGCACCGTAGTGCATGCCCGCCGCGATGAATGCGGAATGTTCCGGCCAGTTCCCTTTCACAACCATGCGTGGCCGCAGGCCGAGCAGCAGGCGCCATGCCTGGGTGGCTTCCATCAGGGTGGTCCAGGCCCATCTTCGAGCCAGGTCCCGGGCGTCGGCAAAGCAGACGGATTCGCTCTGGCGTATTGCGCAAACGGCCCCGGGAAATAGCCATGGGATGCCGGCAAAGCGCCAAAGCAGGCGGTTCGCCCAGGTCGGCGGAAGCAGGGCCGCCAGGCCGGTGATCACGAAGTCGGTCAGCAGGTCGGTGACCTGATGGTGCAGCCAGGTCAGTGCTCGCACGGCTCAGTTCTCGCTGGATTCATGACGAAAGACCAGTCTCATCCATTCGTCGCAATGATGGCGGTCCACCGGCGGACCCAGCGAATCGTAGGCCTGAACGAGAGTCTCCGCCTGGCTTTGCAGAATGCCCGAAATCGTGAGCGCCCCTTCCGGCCGCAATGCCCGAATCAGTTCAGGGGCCAGCTCGATCAGCGGTGCGGCGAGGATGTTGGCGACCACCACGTCGGCCCTTGCTGACAATGCCTGTTCGGCTTCGATGGTGTTGGGCAGGGCCGTGACGATGCGTGACTCGATCCCGTTGCGCCGGGCATTGTCCAGCGTGGCGGTCAGCGCCTGCGGGTCGTGGTCGATGGCGATCACGCGTTCGGCTCCCTTGAGGGCGCAGGCAATGGCCAGGATGCCCGAGCCGCAACCGTAGTCGATCACCACCTTGCCGGTCAGCTCTTGCCCGTCGATCCACTCCAGGCATAGCGCGGTGGTCGGATGGGTGCCGCTGCCGAAGGCCAGGCCGGGGTCGAGCCGGATGACGATGGGCCAGTCGGGCTCGGGTTCGCGGTGCGAGGGGCAGATCCAAAGGTCTTGACCGAAGCGCATCGGCTCGAAGCGATCCATCCAGGCCCGTTCCCAGTCCCGGTCGTCCAGGTTTTCGAAGTCCACCGCGACGGCCGAGTGCACCAGTCCCGCCGAATGCAGTCGCTCGCTCACGGCAGCGCGGTCAATCTCCGGTCCGAACAGGCCGCGCACCAGCACCTGCGGCCACAGCGGGGTCTCGCCCGGTTCGGGCTCGTGCACCGGGTGATCGGCGGCATCGAGCAGGGTCACCGAGGCCGCGCCAAGGGCGAACAGTGCTTCCTCGGCAGACTCGGCCGAGGGAGCCTCGACCCGGATGGTGAGCTGGATCCAGCGCTCGGCCGTCTCTTCCATTTCAGGGAATCTCGAGCAGTGACTTGAGGTTGGCGTCCGCGTCTTCGAGCAACTCGATGTTGCCGCCAGGCGAGGTAAACAGGGTGGTCACGCCCGGACCGTGGCCGGCGGTCATGCTCTTGCCGTGAACCACCACGCCGACCGAAATCGCGCCGCCCAGCCAGGTGCGGCCGTGGGAGTGGTCGGCGTCGCTGATGGCGACGATGTCGCCGAAGCGCAGGCTGTCGAGGCCGTGGCGTTCGTTGACTTCCTCGTCGAACATCTGGATGTCGTAGTCGCCGGTGTAGACGTGGTCGCGGCCCAGGCCCGAGCCCATGATCTTGGCCGGAATGACATGCGTGACCGGCACGCGCAGGCGGCCCTCGCCGGTTATGCCGGCCCCGTTGGCGTTGAGTGCCTCGATCAGATCCGGGCTGGCATTGAAGACGCGAACATCCTCAACGTTGGTCAGCCGCATGCCGCCGCCGACGGTGCGAATCTGCATGCGATCGCCGATGACGAGGTGATCGTAGACTTCCGGGGCGAAATCGACCATCACGTGTTCGACCCCGCCATGCTTGCCGATCACCCAGCCCGTCTCGCCGGCCGCCTCACCGGAGACGATGCGCACCTGATTGCCGATCATCGACAGGGCGTTGAGGGCGCGGTTGTCGTTGCCCGTCCGGGAGCTGTCCGAATCGAGGTTGTAGAGGCTGACCGCCGGTTCGACGTGATTGCCGGCCATGTTTACCGCAGAGTCGCCGGTGCGGAGGTTGTAAGTGATCGAGCCGGTGCCGGGCACCATGGCGACCGATCCGTCGGCCTTGACACGGTAGATGGATTCGCGCATGGCCGGCTGGGAGATTTCGCCGATCACCGCCTGTTCGACCAGTTCGCCGGCGTTGTACTCAATCGGCTGCACCTCGGCAGCTGCCGCCGCCGGTAGCGCGATCAGTATCGCGGTCAGGGTGGAAACGATTCTGGACATGGCTGGACTCCGTGTGTCGATCAGTGGACCAGCGAGGATGGTAATTGATCTGACCGCAACAGTTCACGGGCATCGGCCATGTGGCGCCCGGCGCGGATCGGGTCATGCAACGGGTCATGCGAAACCTGCGGTTTCGAAATCACCCGTTACATGACCCGATCCGCTTTCCTCTCCCTTCTCTCCCTCTTCCCCTCTTCATATCAAAACGGCCACGGATGCAGATCCTCGGCCAATATCCCGATCGCTTCGGCCACATTGTGATCGGTAATCAGCGGCGCGGCGAGGATCAGCACTAGCAGCACGGCGATCGAACCCATGGTCAGCCAGTCGCCGATGCCCCAGCGCTGGCGCCACGGCCGGGGAGGCACCTTGCGGATCGGTGCCGTTCGGGCCTCGCCGTGACGGCCGCCGCCCAAGGCGGCCTTGGCCGCCAGCGCCGCCTCGTCGGTGGCCAGCAGCACGCCGCGGATGGTGCGCTGCCAGGCGACGAAACGGGCCGTGGCCTGGGCCCCGGTGCGGGCCGCTGCACTCAGGCCGGCAATGCCGAACAGCAGATCGATATACAACCCCAGCCACAGCGCGGCCAGCACCAGGGCGATGTCGAGCTTGATGTGCCACAGGGTGCGGCCGAGCCGGCGGTCGAAGACGCCCGAGCGGCCCAGCGACCAGTACTCGATGATGCCGTGTGCGGTAACCACGGCCACCAGCCAGAACATCGAAATGGCCATCGATAACACCAGCGCCAGCGTGATGTAGAGGATGGTGAAGGTGGTGCGGTTGTCGTGATCGACCAGCCAGCGTCGAGCGCGTGCCAGGCGTCGTCGGGTGCTGAAGTTCATCGCAGGTCTCCGAAAAGGGCCTGCAGCACGGCGATGGCGGCCGGTCCGGCGGTCTCGGTGCGCAGCACCCGGGGGCCCAGACGCAGTCCCTCGAAGTCCTGTCGTTTCAGCCACTCGATCTCGTGATCGGCGAAACCGCCTTCCGGCCCGATTGCCAGCAGTGCCTTTCGCGGCCCGGGCTGAGCGATGGCCGTCGCCGAATGGCTGGCGGTCGGGTCTAGATAGAAGCGCGGGGATACTTCCGGTGCCAGCGCGGTCAATTGAACTGGAGCGCTGATTTCCGGAACGCGCACGCGGCCGCTTTGTTCGCAGGCGGCGATGGCCACGCCCTGCCAGTGGGCGAGACGTTTTTCGGCACGCTTGCCGTCGAGTTTTACCTCGGTGCGTTCGGTGAACACCGGCACGATGGCGGACACGCCCAGTTCGCAGGCTTTCTGGATAGCCCAGTCCATGCGTTCGCCACGGCCGATGGCCTGTACCAGGGTGATGGCCAGCGGTGATTCCACCTCCGGTGACTCCGAGGTGGATATAGCAATGACGCAGTGATCGGGTGGACGGCAATCGGTAATGGTGCCGAAATATTGGCGGCCGTCGCCGTTGAACAGGATGACCGGGTCGCCCGTGCGGCGTCTGAGCACCTTGACCAAGTGCCTGGCCGGTTGCGATTCGAGGCGGACTTCTGCGCCGGTGGCCAGTGTCTGTCGAGTATGGAGCCGAACCGGACGGGTCACTGCAAAAATCCTGTAGTGCGGGTGTTCATGCGGATTCCGGTTTTTGCGTATGATGAATGATTGCGTCAGCCAGTGTAGTAAAAGGTACGGACAATGACACGTTTTCCCGTCAGCCGCGCGCGCGGCTTCTCGCTGATCGAAATCCTGGTGGTGGTGGTCATCATCGGGATCCTGGCCGCCGTGGTCGTGCCGCGTGTCATGGACGAGCCCGACCGGGCCATGGTCACGCGCGCCAAGCAGGATGTACAGGCGCTGGTGACGGCGCTGAACATGTACCGTCTCGACAACCACACCTATCCTTCCACCGAGCAGGGCCTGGAAGCGCTGGTGCGCCAGCCCTCAGGCCAGCCCGAAGCACCCAACTGGCGGCCCGGCGGTTACCTCGATCGCCTGCCCACCGATCCCTGGGGACGCGAGTATCAGTACCTGCACCCCGGCGTGAACGGCGAGATCGACGTCTGGTCCTACGGCGCCAACGGCATGCCCGGTGGCGAGGGCAAGAATGCCGAAATCGGCAACTGGAACCTGTAATCGTGCCCGGGTGAGGCGAGCCGTCGCGTCAAGTGGCTTCACTTTGCTCGAAGTGCTGGTGGTGGTGGCCATCGGCGCCATCATGGTCGGTCTCGTTGTGCTGCGCATGGGCGACTGGCGTTCCGATGCCGACCCCGAGCGTCAGCTCGAGCGCCTCGCGGCATTGATCGAGGCGCAGTGCGAGCAGGCCATGTTCCAGTCGCGCCCGCGCGGCATCCGTATCACCGAGGAAGGTTACGATTTCTGGCAGTCGGCCAGCGACGGTTGGGTCATGCTGACCGGGGACGGCATTGACCGTCCTCGCAACTGGCAGGGAGGGGTCGAGCTCAAGCTGGATGTGAGCGGTCACCGTGCGCGATTGTCGGATGAGCCCGATGCGCCGCAACTGTGGTGCGATCCACTGGGAGAACTGAGTCTGTTCACGCTGACCATGGACGTTGGCGGCCTGCGTGCCGACTTGAGCGGCAGCGGGCTCGGTCGGCTTGAGGTGGAGCAACGCCGATGAAACACGTGCGTGCGTTCACGCTGCTGGAGGTGCTGGTTGCCCTGGTTGTGGTCGCGGTTGCCGTCGCCGCGCTGGCCCGCGCCGGCAGCCAGGCCATCGACAGCCAGTTTCACCTCGAGGAACGCACCATGGCGGTGTGGGTGGCGGACAATCTGATTTCCGAACTGCGCCTCGAGTCCCGCGTCGAGACCGGCACCCGGCAGGGTGTGAGCGCCATGGGCGGGCGCGACTGGTACTGGGACATGCTGATCCAGCCGGCTCCGGGTGATCAGCTGCTGCGCGTGGACGTGGCAGTCTACCGGTCCACGGCGCGGCGCGAGCCGATGCTGACGCACACGGGATTCCTGCCGCGATGAAAGTCCCGGTTTCAGCTGCCATGGTTGGCCGGCGGCCGACTGCCGGTTACACCCTGATCGAGGTGATCGTGGCCGTGACCGTATTCGCCTTCCTGGCTGCCGGTGCCTATATCGCCCTCGATGGACTGAGTCGGGCGGCCATGGACCATCGCGAACGTTCCGTGGAGTTCGGGCACCTGCAGACGGCGCTGGCACGTCTTGACGGTGACTTGCGCCAGCTTGTCACCCGCTCGGTACGCGGCCCGGACGGTCGTCATGAACCGGCACTGTCCGGCGAACGGATCCGGCTGGCGGGTACACGGGCCGGCTGGGCCAATCCGGCGTCGCAGCGCAGGGGTACCCTGCAACGCTTCTCCTGGCAGTTCTCGCAGAACGAGCTTCAGCGTTCGAGCTGGCCCGTCACCGACCGGGTGCCGGCCACCGAAGCCTGGAATGAAACCCTTTTGGAGGGGGTCGCTCAGGTCGAGTTTCGCTACCGTGACCGGCAAGGTCGCTGGCGTGATGAGTGGCCGTCGGGAGAAGACGAGATGGCGCGGTTGCCGGTAGCGATCGAAGTCACGCTGGAATCGGATCGATTTGGACGCCTGCGGCGACTGGTGGTGCTGCAATGAGTGGGCCCGGGCCAACGGATCAGCGCGGCGGCGCCCTGTTGATTGCCTTGCTGGCCGTGGCTCTGGCGACGGTGATTGCGCTGTCGCTGATCGAACGCGGTCAGCGCGCCATGGCGCGCACCGAGGCGTTGCTGGCCACCGAGCGCGCCTGGCAGTATGCCCAGGGCATGGAAGCCCTGGCCGCCGAAACGCTCAGACGGGCACAGGCCGGCGAGATCGATCCCACGGTACTCGACGGCACCTGGACCGAACCGTTCGACGTACCCGGCGGGCATATTCAGGGCCGCTTGATCGACCAGCAGGCCCGGTTCAACGTCAATGCCCTGGCCCATCCGGATGCGGATCATGCCGCAACCGCGCGCGATGCCTTCGCCCGCCTGCTCGACCGGCTCGGTCTGGCGGCGGGCATCGCCGAGGAACTGGCCGATTGGCTGGAAGGCGCGAGCATGCCTCGGCCGGGTAGCGCCGCCGATGACTGGTACATGCGTCTGAACCCGCCGTATCGTACCGCCGGTGTGCCATTGGCTCATGCCAGCGAACTGCGCTGGCTGAGAAGCGTGGACGACGAGGCCTGGGAGGTACTGTCGGGCCTGGTGACGGCACTGCCGGTGCCGGAACTGGTGATCAACATCAACACGGCATCACCGGCGGTCGTCGCCAGCCTGTTTGCCGAACTCGACGCCGACCAGGCCCGGCGTCTGCTGGCCGACGGACCGTTCATGAGCCGCACCGCCTTCCTCGAACATCCGATCTTGCAGCCGCTGGCCATGCCCGGCACCGAGCGTTTCCTGACCACCGACAGCCGCTGGTTCCTGGCCCAGTCGCGCATCGTGCTCGACGGTATCGAGCGCGACTACTTCCGGCTGTTGACGGCAGCGGGAGCGGGTTATGATGATTTCCGTTATTTCAGCCAGGGTGTGCCCTGAATCAATCATTCAACATGGCGCGATCGAGTTCGGACAATCTGTTGATTCACGCACTTGGTGACGAGTGGCGCTGGGCGCTGCTCGACGGCCGGGGGCGAACAATGCAGTCGGGGCGTTGCTCCCCGGAAGAGCCCGACTGGCCATCCGATCGGTCCCAGACCGTGCTGATCGACGCGGCTTTGTGCACTGGCCTGAAGATCGACATGCCGGACATGCCGGCCCGACGGCTCGACCAGGCGCTGCGCTGGGCCGCGGAAGAACACCTGGCCGGAAACGCCGAGGACGAGCACGTGGTTGCGGGTTCCCGCGACGAAACCGGACGCCTGGCTTGCGTGGTCATCGGTCGTGACGCCATGGACCGGATTTGCGGACCCCTTGCGGGACAGTCGGCCGAGCGAATCGTGCCCGATGCCCTGTGCCTGCCCTGGCAGGCTGAGGAACTGGCCCTGGCCGAGCGCGACGGACGCGTACTCGCGCGCTGGGGAGATTGCGAGTTCGGCAGCTTCGAGTCGGAGCTGGCCGAGGAGATTCTGGCCGGGGTGGTCCCGGACGAGGCGCGGATCTTCTGGTACGGCGGCGAGTGTCCGGACTGGCTTGATCAGGAGCGGGTTGAAGAGCCAACCAGTCAGCGTTCGCTTGATCAGTGCCTGGCCGATGGCGCGGCAGCCTCCGGTATCAATCTGCTCAGCGGCCCGTATTCGCCGCGCTCGGCGGTGGCCGCAAGGAGCTACTGGCGCTGGGTTGCGGGCCTGGCGGTCGTACTGGCGGTTGTCATGATTGGACTGGTGGCCGCTGAGAACCATCAGCTCGATCGGGAAGCCGAGCGGTTGCAGCAGGATATCGAGCAGCGCTTCGGGCAGTTGTTCCCCGAGGTCGGGCGCGTGGTGCGTCCGCGGGAGCAGGCCGAGCGTGAACTGGCCCGCCTGCGTTTCGGGCAGGCCGCCGGTTTGCTTGACCTGATGAGCCGCACGGCTCCGGTGATCGAGGGTCAGGAGCGCATCGTGCTCGATGCCCTCAACTATCGTGACGGCGAACTGGAGCTGACCCTGCGCGCACCCGATGTCGCCGCACTTGATCAACTCGAACAGCGCCTGCGGGCTCTCGATCTGGCTGCCGATGTGCGCTCGGCCAGTCTTGACGAAGACGGTGCCAGCGGCCGCATCCGCGTGACCGGAGGCGGGCAATGATCGATTACTGGAACAATCTCAATGCACGCCAGCAGCGCGTACTGATGATCGCCGGCGCGGTGCTGGGCGCTTTGCTGGTTTACGTCTGGGTGTGGGAGCCGCTGATTGATACCCGCGCTGCCGAACGTGAGCGTGTTGCCCAGCAACAGGCCCTGCTCGACTGGCTCGATGCCGTCGCACCCATGGCCGAGCAATTACGTCAGGCCGGTTCCGACTCGCGCTCGGATTCGCTGGGTGAGCGCTCTCTGCTGGGCCTGGCCGATGAAACCGCGCGGGCCGCCGGACTGGCCGGTGCGCTGACGCGAATAGAACCGGCCGGTGAACGCCAGGTGCGGGTGTGGCTGGACGGGGCGGATTTCGTCGCCACCATGGGCTGGCTGGAAAACCTTTCGCGCAGCCAGCCCATCCAGGTCGGTCAGCTGCAGGTCGATCGGGCGCGCTCGCGGGGGCAGGTCAATGTTCGGGTCACGCTGGTGGCCGATGCGTAAGATCGTCTGGCTGGCCGTGCTGGCTGTCCCCCTGATTGTGCTGGCAACCTTGCCGGCGCGCGTTGTGCTGTCGTTTCTGGATACGCCGGAGGGCATCAGCCAGGTGCAGGGGTCCGTATGGTCGGGCCAGGCCCAATGGCGTCAGCCGGGCCACGTGCCCATGCGAGTCGACTGGCGCTGGCGAGGCGGAAGACAGTGGCGCTGGCAGGCCGAGGGTGCCGACACCCTGCTGCAGGGGCGCTGGCAACCAACCGCATCGGGACTGGCGTTGACCGAGGTTGAAGGGCAACTGGCGCTGGATCGGGTTGACCTGGCCTACTGGCTGATCAATGCCCGGCCCCGCGGTCATCTGGAAGTCGCACTGGAGCGGGCCGTGATCGTACCGGGTCAGGTGCCGGAGATCGCCGGTGAGGTCACCTGGAAGGAAGCACGTCTGGAAGGCGCGATTCACGAATCGCTTGGTGAGATCGGCATGAATTTCAGCCAACGCGACGGTATGCAGATCGTTCGCGTCGAGTCGCTGCGGCCGGCCAGCGTGCAGGTGCGCGGCCGAATCGACCTGGATGCGAGTCACTACGATGTCGACCTGTGGTTGCGGGCCAGTTCCGATCGCCCCGACCTGGTGTCGCAGCTGGCAAGACTGGGTGAAATGCAGCCAGACGGGCAGGTCAGAATGCAGTTGCGTGGCATGCTGGGCTGGTGAATTTTTTGAAAGCGCGGCATACGCGGGGAGGAGAGGGTGAAATGACTGAAGTGGATCTGGAACAGGCGTTGGCGGTTGCCAGGGAGGCGGTACAGGCCGCCGACGAGGTTGCCATGGGCTATTTCCGTGGCGAACTGGAAGTCGAGACCAAGGCTGATGAAAGCCCGGTCACCGTTGCTGATCGCGAGACCGAGCAGGTCATTCGCGACATCATCGGCCGGCACTTTCCCGATCATGCCATCGACGGTGAAGAATACGGGCGCCAGGGCAGCAACCGTTGTCTGTGGCTGATCGACCCTATCGACGGCACGCGCAGTTTCATCCGCGGCCTGCCGTTCTGGTCGGTGCAGATTGCCCTGATGGTCGATGGTGAACTGGTCGTTGGTGTGTCGTCTGCACCGGCCTTCGGGGAGACCGCTTGGGCCCGTGCCGGCGGTGGTGCCTGGATCAACGATTGTCGGGTGCGAGTCGGCGAAACCGATGAACTCGCGCGGGCGGACGTCAGCTTCGGCAACCTGCGCTCACTGGCGCGCAACGAGCACTGGTCGTGGGTGGGGCGGATCGTTTCCGAGGCAGCACGTTGCCGCGGTTACGGAGATTTCTATTCTTATCACCGCCTGGCCGACGGCAGCCAGGACGTGGTGATCGAAAGCGACGTCAACATCCTGGACATTGCCGCGCTGGTGGTGATCGTGCGCGAGGCCGGTGGTGTGTTCACCGATCTTGACGGTCAGCCACCCGGGCTGGACACGACCTCGGTGCTGGCCGCGCCGCCGCGACTGCATCAACAATTGCTATCCTCCCACCATGAATTCTCGAGATGATTCA
>SKXY01000213.1 GCA_007128175.1 Wenzhouxiangella sp.
TGACAGTGACAGTGCCACGGCGACCGGTACGGGTACCCCGGCCTTGTCCGTTGTCAAGGAGCTGACCGATGCCCCGGATCCGATCGTCGAGGGCAGTGTGCTCGAGTACACCGTCACTGCGACCAATACCGGCAACGTGACGCTGACCGATGTAGTGGTCACCGACACCCTGATCGACCCGTCGAGCGCGACTTGTGCCACGCTGGCGGTGGGCGCCGAGTGCGTTCTGACCGGTACCTACACGGTCACGCCGACTGATGTGAGCGCTGGCGAGATCGTCAATACGGGCATGGCAGACAGCGATCAAACTGACGGAGAAGACGATACGGTGGTGACGCCAGTCGAGTCTGAAGCGCCACCAGAAATGGCGCCAGTGCCGGTGCCACTTCTGGATCGTTCAGCGATGGTTCTGCTGGCCTTGCTTGTACTGTTGATCGGTGTGGCCGGTCCATTCCGAGCAGTTCGATTACGTCATTGATCGTCCATTCGTGGAGGCTGGCACCGGCATTTGTTTCTTGTCGGTGCCAGCCTGATTGATAGTGCGCATCGCACCCATAGTTAGAATCAATTTGTGAGACTGTGGTCTTGCCCCTATCTAGGTTGCCGGACGCGCGGTTGCGCGTCCTTTTTATGTCCGCTGAAAACTTAAAAAGGAGAAAATTCAAGATGTTGACGATTGGTGACCAGTTCCCGAACTACAAGCTGAAAGCCACTGTCGATACCGACATGGAATCTGCCTTCACCGAGGTCGAAAACAGCACCTACGAAGGCAAGTGGCAGCTTGTGTTCTTCTACCCGAAGGACTTCACCTTTGTCTGCCCGACCGAGATCAAGGCTTTCAGCGATCTGGCCGATGAATTTGCCGATCGTGACTGCCAGGTGCTGGCGGCCAGCACCGACACCGAGTTCGTGCACCTGGCCTGGCGTCAGCATCACGAAGACCTCAATGATCTGAAGATTCCGATGCTGGCCGACGTCAAGCGTGAACTGAGCTCGGCACTTGGAATCCTGCACAAGGAAGAGGGCGTGGCGACGCGCGCGACGTTCCTGGTCGATCCCCCGGGCATCATTCGCCACGTTTCGGTAACCGACATGAGCGTGGGCCGCAATCCAAAGGAAGTGCTGCGCATTCTCGACGCACTGCAGACCGACGAACTGTGCCCGTGCAACTGGCAGCCAGGCGAGGACGTGTTGAAGGCCGCCTGAAGGTAGACAAATAGAATCAGCTAGTTAACCGGCGCCGCCCTCGGTGCCGGGCACCCCGAACCAGCAGGAACTTCCAAGGAGGTTCAATGAGTATCGACAAGATCAAGCAGCGAATTCCCGACTATGCCAAGGATCTGCGCATCAATATCGGCAACGTGCTCGATCCGGAACGCGCCGACGGCATGAGTGCCGACCAGATCTTCGGCACGGCGGTGGCTACGGCACGCGCCAGCCGAAATGCAGAATTGATTGCCCTGATCGAAGACGAAGCATCCCGACACCTGGATGAAGCCTGGCTCAAGGCATCGCGTGCCGCCGCCGCGATCATGGGTATGAACAACATTTACTACCGATTTGTTCATTTGGCGTCCAACGACGAATACGGCAAGTTGCCGGCCCGATTGCGGATGAGCGCCATCGGCAACCCGGGTATCGAAAAGGCTGATTTTGAACTGATGTCATTGGCTGTTTCGGCTATCAACGGCTGTGGCATGTGCATCGACAGCCACGAGCGCATTCTCAAGCAGGCAGGAGTCAGTTCCGAGCTCATCCAGCATGCGGTGCGCATTGCCTCGGTCGTTCATGCTGTAGCCGCGCTGCTGGATGCCGAGCAGGCGACCACCGGCGTCGAGGCAGCCGCCTGAACCCTCCAACGGTTGAAGGTGCCCCAAACCTCAACCTGCTTCTGGCCCCGCTTTTGCGGGGCCTTTTTTTGCCGCGCCGGCTATACTGGTGCTCATGAACGAACAAGCATCTCGTATCGAAAGATCCCGCACTCGGATCACCAAGCTGGTATTCCCGCAAGACACCAACCCGATTGGTACCCTTTACGGTGGTACGGCGTTGCACTGGATGGACGAGGTGGCCTTTCTCACCGCCACGCGTTATGCGCGCTGCCAGGTGGTAACGGTCTCGATGGATCGGGTCGACTTCAAGGTCCCTATCCCCGAAGGCGCCATCGTTGAATTGGTGGGCGAGGTCGTGCGGGTGGGCCGCAGTTCAATGACCGTCAACGTCAAGATTCTGCAGGAAGATGCCCGTGCCAGCACTCAGGAACTGGCCATCGAAGGAACGCTGGTGATGGTGGCTGTGGACGAGGCCATGAAGCCGGTCAATCTGGACTGACCGGCCGACCCGCCGATGCCAACCCTGCAACCGTTTTCTGCACGGCGGTTTCCAGTGCTTCCCCGCGACCGATCAGATCGCCTCCGATCAGTACTGCACAGTTGGGACCATGTCGTCGGGCAGTTTCCGGGGCAAGTTCCAGTGTCTTGCCGCCGCCGGTGCAGGGCAGGCTTGGACGAAGGGTTCCAAGGGTCTCGGTCAAGGCTGCACAAGTAGCTCCTTCATCATCGACGTGTTGTGATGTGATGCGCCCGCCGCTGCCCGGAAAAATGCTGATGTCGGCGCCTGCAAGGCGCACCAGAGTTCCCAGCAGCACGGGTGTGGCGATGCCGCGGGTACTGCCTTCTGTGAATACACCGGCTACGGCCGGATGCGCCAGCCACATCAGGCCGTGTTCCCGTGCAGCCGTTGCGGCCGTCTCCAGCCCGATGACCCAGGGACACATCACGACTCCCCCCAACCCCAGGCGGGCTACATGGTCGAGTTGGTGCTGCAGGTGCGAGCCACTGCCGGCGACATGAGGTAAGTACAAGCATTGACGGCCAGTAACTTGTGATGCATTATCAATTGCCTGAGCACATAAGTTGATTCGATTTCTAAAGTCATCGAGATCGTTTTCGACGAGATTCTGGTCGTCCTTGACAATGTCGCCGCCGGCACGGGCGAAGCGTTCGGCCAGTTGGGCGAGGTCGGCGGGGTCCGACCCGCGGGGCTTGAGTACCGTCATCAGCAGAGCACGACCTTCGACGTCGGTCCAGGCCCGGATGCCCGGGATGCCGGCCATCGGGCCGGGCAGGGCAGAATGCAGTGAGTGTGGCAGGATCATCCCGACCAGACGAATGCGCGGATAGAAGGACACATTGCCGTAGACCAGGTGCAGTAGCTGGCCGACCTGGTCGCTGGCGAGTTCGGCCGGGTATCCAATCTCCAGTTGCCAGTGCTGGGTGTCAACCTCCCTGACCGACAGGATATGACCCAGCAGCCGATCGGCTATGGGCTCCGGGATGAGCGAGCGGGTCAACTCGAGACTCTGCTCTCGGGCGATATTTTCGGCCAGCATCTCGGGATCACGGTCCGGTCGCGTTGCGATGTAGGTGGCTTTGATGAGTTCGGGCGACATTATTCGGGTTTCGGAAGATTTCAGTCGGGCCAGGCCAGTTGTCTGTTCCAGTTCCACTCGCGATCAACAACTGACATGTAACACCGCTTACAATAACGTGTTTCCACTCAAGCCAGTAGTCAGTCATGACCGCCACCCAGCGAGTTCTCACCGGCATCACCACGACCGGAACCCCGCACCTTGGCAACTACGTTGGCGCGATCAAGCCGGCGATTGCCGCCAGCCGGGATGCCGACACCGATTCATTCTATTTTCTGGCCGATTACCACGCCCTGGTCAAGTGCGAGGAACCGGGGCGGGTCAGGCAGTCGACGCTGGAGATTGCCGCCACCTGGCTGGCGCTGGGCCTGGATACCGGCCGATCCGTGTTTTACCGCCAATCCGACATCCCCGAGATCCCCGAGCTGACCTGGTTGCTGACCTGCGTGACGGCCAAGGGCTTGATGAATCGGGCGCATGCTTACAAGGCCGCAGTCGATGAGAATGCCAAGGCCGGTGAAGACCCGGATTTCGGTATCACCATGGGGTTGTTCTGCTATCCCGTGTTGATGGCAGCCGATATCCTGATGTTCAACGCCCAGCGCGTGCCGGTGGGCAAGGATCAGGTGCAGCACCTGGAAATGGCCCGCGATATCGCCCAGCGCTTCAACCACCGATACGGCGATCACTTCGTGCTGCCGGAGGCGGAGGTGGACGATCATGTCGCCACGCTCCCGGGCACGGATGGCCGCAAGATGTCGAAGAGCTACGACAACACCATTCCCTTGTGGCTGCCGGAAAAAAAGCTGCGCAAGGCGATCATGAAGATCAAGACGAACTCGCTCGAGCCGGGTGAGCCGAAGGATCCGGACACGGCCGCTGTATATGCCGTCTATGCTGCCTTCGCTACTCCGGCCCAGCGCGATTCCATGCGCCAGGCCTTTGCCGATGGCATTGCCTGGGGCGAGGTCAAGCAGCAACTGTTCGAGCTGATCAATACCGAGCTCGAAGCGCCGCGCGAGCGCTACGAGGCGTTGATCAATAATCCCGACAAGGTGGAGAAGGAGCTGCAGCGCGGCGCGGAGCGTGCCCGTGAACTGTCCCGCCCCTTCATCGCTGATCTGCGAGACGCTGTCGGCATCCGACGTCTCGGATGAGTCCGGGGAGGGTCGAATGGCTGCCGCCGGAGTTTGCGGTGGTCGGCGACGAGACGTTCCCGGCGCGCCATGTCTGGTGCGTGGGCAGGAACTATGCCGAGCATGCCCGGGAGATGGGTGCTGATCCGAAGGCGAGGGCTCCTGTGTTCTTCAGCAAGCCGGCGGCAGCCCTGATCAATTCCGATACCGTTGACTATCCCGCCAGTACCGATTCGTTGCACCACGAGGTCGAACTGGTTGTGTTTCTGGGGCGGGGTGGCCGCAACCTCGATCCAGTCGAATGCCTTGAGCGGATTTATGGCTATGCCGTTGGCGTGGACCTGACCCGGCGCGATGTGCAGGCGAAGGCCAAGCAAGCCGGGCACCCGTGGGAGTTGAGCAAGGGTTTTGACCAGTCAGCCCCGATCGGTCCCATCGTTCCGGCCGGGCAGTGGGTTCCCTCGGAGGAGTCGTTGATCGAGTTGCAGGTTAACGGCATGGTGCGCCAGCAGGCCGTCCTCGGCGACATGATCTGGTCGGTGGGAGAGCTGATTGCCCGGCTTTCATGCGAAGTCACCCTCCATCCCGGCGACGCAGTGTTCACTGGCACGCCGGCCGGTGTGGCTGCGCTGGAAATCGGCGATCGGGTGGTCGCGCGGATTGCCGGTTTACCTAGCCTGGCTTTCACTGTAAGACAACCCCAAGCGGAAGGCTGAGGGCGTGCTGTCGTCGAACAGTCTGGTTTTAGTGGCTGCAGGCAGTGCAACGGGGGGCATGCTGCGGTTCTGGCTGGGGCTTGTGATTGACCGGCGCCAGGCGGGGCGACTGCCGTGGGGGACGATCGTAGTCAACCTCAGTGGTGCCCTGCTTGTCGGGATGCTTGTCGCCCCCTTGGCCTTGTTTGACGACGGTCGCGTTTCCCTTCCTGCGGCACTTCTAGTCACGGGCTTCCTCGGCAGTTACACCACTGTGTCGGCGTTCGGTCTGCAGACCATGGTCATGGTGCACCAGGGCGCATTGCGGAAGGCGCTTTTTCATGTTGCGCTGTCGATCGGCGGTTGCCTGTTGGGTGCCGCAGTAGGTTTGCAAGTCGGCTACTTTCTGGTTGGTATGGCAGGAAGCTCGTGAAGGGTGAAGATCGCCAACTTCTGATTCTGGTTGGCCTGGGAAGCCTGGCCGGTGGCGCCTTGCGATACCTGGTGGCGCTACCCTGGTTGGATCAACCGGTCGACTCGTTGCCATGGGCCACGCTGCTGGCCAATGTGATCGGTTGCGTGCTGATCGGTTTCTGGTTCGCGCTTTCGTCAGCTGGTCGTCAGTGGTACACATCAGTGCGTGTGCAGTCAGCGATAATGGCCGGATTCTGTGGTGGGCTGACCACTTTTTCGATTTTCAGTCTCGAGACCTTGCTGCTGGTCGAGGCGGGCCGATGGTGGCTGGCCGTGGGTTACGTGATCGCTTCGGCTACCCTTTGGCTGTGTGCCGTCTGGTCTGGCCATGTAATGGGTTGCTTCCTCGCTGAGAAGCTTTTTGAGAAAAATGATGCAGGTAGCTGTTCTAGTTGATATTCTTATTCTTTCTCCGGTTATGGCGTTTCTGTTGTGGTTGTATTGGTACACGGCACCGGCCGGGCGTTCGATGCGACTTCGGATGATGGATGTGGGGCTGGCTGCGACGGCTTGTCTTTTGAGTGGGGCGGTTTTCATCGGGCTGCATGGCTGGCTGGACATTGAGGGCATGGACCGCAGTATCATTGTGGTGGCTGCGTCCTACCTGACTTTCATCGCAGCGATGGGCGCGATTTGGCTAGTCCGTTGGTACCTGCACGCATCGCAAGCGAGGCCGGTCAATGACGGACCAGTCCGTGACAACTGAACGTCGGGCACAGCTTCGTCGTGCAGATTGCAAACCTGGAGGGCGAACGGGATGAGCTCAGAGCAATCCCACACCATCGAATCATTGCTGCAGTTTCTCAAGCAGGCCGGCATGGAGGGCCTGATCAATCCCGCGGTGGCGCGGGCGCGGCGTAATGCCATCGCCCAGTTATCCGGAGAATTGACGCCCGAGGAAAGCGGTGACGTGGCTCGTATCGATGTGGATGATCTGGCGTCGCGTTTCCACAAGCTGGAAGGGTCCAGCATCCGCATGGAAACGCTTGATCTTTATGCCGAGCGTTTTCGGATGGCATTGACCGACTACCTGGCCTGGCTCGAAGATCCGACCGGTTTCGTCAGTGTAGGCGGAGAGAAGAAGCGAGCCGTCACCCGGGGGTCACTGTCGCGTGAACAGGAGGTTGCCGAGCGCATCACGCTGGAGGCAACCGACAACCCCTCCAATATCATTCCCATCGCGCTGCGTCCCGAATTATCAGTGTACGTGGCCAATCTGCCACTTGATCTCACCGCGGTGGAGGCGGAAAAAATCGCCCGGGTGATCAGGGCTTTTGCCAACAATGGCGTTGCGGGCAATGGCACGGAGCGTGATGGATGAGTCGTTTGTTCATCATCACGCTGATGGTGATCTTCGCGCTTTGCGGGGTTGGACTGTGGCTGTTTTTTCTTTTCGGTACGACTGAGGGTCCCTTTCGAGAGGAGCTGGTGCCGGAACTCGTTGTGTTCTGCATCGAGGCCTTCGTGCTGGTCGGCCTTCTTGGTCTGATCCAGCGCTACCTCGAGAACCGGCGCCGGCGTCAAATGTGGCTCAGCCTGCGTGGATCCTTTCGTGACCTGCTATCGCTGATGGACGTCGCCTTCCTCGAACCGAATGCTGAACCTACCTCATCGCGTGAACTTGAATCCGATCCGCGGGTTGTCGTTCATCTGCTCCAGGAGCTGGAACGGAAGCATCCCGACCTGGACAGTCTGGTCGCGCTGAAAATGGAAGGGCAGGAATCGTTGCCGCTCACTCGAAGCCTTGTGGGTGTCGCGGCCCAGTTGTCGGCTACCCACATGAACTGGTGGATTGCCATCGTCGACAGCATTCACCGCCTGGCGACGGCCCGCGATCGTACCGGCATCGAAGCCAGCATGCACGAGATGCTGATCAACATCCAGGAGTTTGATCGGCTGGATCTTCGCACCTGATGATCACCCGCGGCCGCGGGTGCGGGTCTTGTTCTTTTTCGCGTTCTTCTCCATGAACGTGATGATCATGCCGGCCACATCCTTGCCGGTTGCCGTCTCGATCCCTTCCAGCCCGGGCGAGGAATTGACTTCCATGACCAGCGGTCCATGATTGGAGCGAAGCAGGTCGACGCCGGCCACGTTCAAACCCATGACTTTGGCGGCACGTACCGCGGTAGAGCGCTCTTCCGGTGTGATCTTGATCAACGATGCGGTGCCGCCACGGTGGAGGTTGGAGCGGAATTCACCAGGCTTGGCCTGGCGCTTGATGGCGGCAACTACCTTGTCACCAACCACGAAGCAGCGGATGTCGGCGCCGCCGGCTTCCTTGATGTACTCCTGCACCATGATGGAGACATTGAGACCCATGAAGGCCTCCAGTACGCTTTCGGCCGCCTTGCGCGTCTCGCAAAGGACCACACCGATTCCCTGGGTGCCTTCGAGTAGCTTGACCACCAGCGGCGCGCCACCGACCATTTCAATGACATCGCCGATGTCGGCCGCGGCCCGGCAGAAGCCTGTCACCGGCATGCCGATACCCTTGCGCGAGAGTAGTTGAAGTGATCTGAGCTTGTCCCGGGAACGCGTGACGGCCACCGACTCATTGAGCGGAAAAGTGCCCATCATTTCGAATTGGCGGAGGACGGCCGTGCCGTAGAAGGTGATCGATGCACCGATACGTGGAATCACGGCGTCGCAGGGGTCGAGCTGGTGGCCGCGGTAATGGATGGTCGGTCGATGCGATGCAATGTTCATGTAGCAGCGCAGGGTATCGACGACCTCGACTTCATGACCGCGCTCGCGTGCCGCCTCCATCAGACGCCGGGTGGAGTAGATTCTGCGGCTACGTGAAAGTATGGAGATGCGCATGGTCTTCGTTTTCCTGCCGTGATCAATCGAGACGTGGTTTGCCCTGCAGGAACGTCCGTGCCGGATAAACCAGGGCATGGTTCTCCATTGCGGTGCGTCCCAGCAGCATACGGTAGCGCATTTTCTCCCGATTGGTCAGTGTGATGTCGACCTCCCAGCGCGAGTGGCCGATGACCAGTGGGGTGCGAATGGTGCAGCGCTCCTCCAGTTCACCGGATGTGTTGCGTACGCGCCGATGTACCAGAAGGTCTGCTTCGCATCGTTGCCAGCGATTCGGTTCAGGGTGGCCCATGTGGACCTGAAAAACCACACGACGGCGTCCGTCAATTTCGATCGGCTGGATATCGCTGGCGTGCAAGGCACAGGACTTTGCACCGGTATCCACCCGCGCCCGCAGCCGACGGATACCGAGCTCGGGCAGCGCAACCCACTCACAGGCACCAATGATCATGTTGGGAGCAATATGCGAGGGCATGGGCGCTACAACATGCAACAGGTTAGATTTCTCGCGCAGAGCTGCGAAGACGCAGGGAAAAAAGTGAGCTTTTTCCCCTGGTGGTCTCCGCGTCTCCCCGTCTCTGCGCGAGTTGTCATGGTCTCAAGGCCTCGTTGCCTACTCGGCCTTCGCGAGGTCGTCGAGCATGGCCTTGAGGAAGCGGGCGGCTTCGCCACCGGTACAGGCACGATGGTCGAAGGTCAGCGACAGCGGGATCATCTTGTGGACCTCGACGCCGCCGAGTACCGGCACGACCTCGTGCCGCAGTGCACCGGCGGCAACGATGGCGACACACGGCGGTGTGATTACCGGTGTGGCGTAGCGGCCGGCGAACTTGCCGAAGTTCGACAGGATGATGGTGTAGTCCTTGAGGTCCTCCGGCGGGATTGATCGACTCTGGACATTCTCGCGCAAGCGGTTGATTTCCTGACGGAGACCGGATTTGTCGGCCTTGTTTACGTCACGCAATGCAGCGACGAACAGGCCGTCGGGCGTATCGACCGCCATGCCTACGTGCATGTTCTTGTGAACCACGCGCATTTCCTGCTCGCCATCGAACCAGCCGTTGAGCCCGGGTTCGGCCTGAGCGCCGGCCCAAAGCGCGCGCAGCAGGCGTACGGTGATGTCTTCACCCGGACGCCAGGCATGAATGTCGGCATCGTCCATGAGCGTGGTCGGAACCACCGACTTGTGCGATTCGCTCATCACTCGTGCCATGGTCCGGCGGGTGCCACGGACTGGTTCCCAGTCGCCACTGGCCTGGGTCGCCGACGGTTTCGGAGCCGGAGCCGGAGCGGGGGCGCGAGATTCGGCCGGCTCGCTGCGCGCTTCGGGAGCGGGTTCAGGTCTGGATACAGGTTGTGGTTCCGGTTTGGCCTGTTGCGGGCGGGCTGGGGCGGTGCCTTCCTCGGCCGCCTTGCGCACATCCGCAGCGGTAACAACACCGTCTGCACCGCTGGCCTGTACGGCAGAGAGGTCGACCTTGAGCTTGCGCGCCAGCGCACGCACGGCAGGGGTGACCTTGACGCCGCCTACAGTCGATGTGCGCTCGCGCAGCACTTCACCACCGGCTTGCATCTTGCCAACTACGGTACCGGAATCCTCGCGGTCTGCAGAATCGGCGGATTCCCCGCCAGCGCTGCTGTTCTCCTCTGCCGCTTCCCGGCTGTTGGCGCGGGCCTCCGTGGCCGGTGGTTCGCTCTGGGTGGACTCTTCGGCACCGGCATCACCTTCGACCTGGAACTCGGCCAGCGGCGCGCCTGTCTTGATCACGTCACCCGGGCCGCCGTGGAACTTGGCCACCTTGCCGGTGAACGGGCTGGGAACTTCGACCACGGCCTTGGCCGTTTCCATCGAAACCAGCGGCTGGTCGATCTTGACCTCGTCGCCCTCGTTGACCAGCCATTCGACGATTTCGGCATCCGGCAGTCCCTCGCCGAGATCGGGTAGATTGAAAACCTTCATGACACCTCCAGAACCTGTTGTGCGGCATGCACGATGCGCTTGGCGCTCGGCATGTACTTCATTTCGTTTCGATAGAGCGGCATGATCACATCATAGCCGCACACGCGCTTGACCGGCGCGTGCAGGTGCCAGATACCGGCGTCGGCCAGCCCGGCGGCGATTTCGCTGGCCACGCCGCAATGTTTCGGCGCTTCCTGGACAATCACGCAACGTCCGGTGCGTTCGACCGATTCGATGATGGTGTCCATGTCCAGCGGGCTGACCGTGGCCACGTCGATGACTTCCACGCTCACACCCTGAGATTCCAGCTCATCGGCAGCCTGCATGGTTTCCTTGATCATCGAGCCCCAGGTCACCAGGGTGAGATCTTCTCCGTCACGTAGCGTGTAGCAGACATCCAGCGGCAGTTCCTCACCGTCGTCGACGACTTCTTCCTTCTGCCAGCGATAAATTCGCTTGGGCTCCATGAAGATGACCGGATCTGGATCACGAATGGCGGCAAGCATCAGGCCGTAGGCGCGCGAGGGTGAAGAGGGAATGACAACCCGGACGCCCGGCATGTGGGCAAAGAGCGCCTCTGGGCTTTCCGAGTGATGTTCCGGTGCATGGATGCCGCCACCGGACGGGAAGCGCAACACCATCGGGCAGGACAAGCGCCCGCGCGTACGATTACGCATGCGCCCGGCGTGGCACATGATGTGGTCGATCATCGGCATGGTGAAACCGCAGAACTGGGCCTCGGCCACGGGTTTGATGCCTTGTGACGCGGCGCCAACGCTCATGCCGGCAATCATGACTTCCGCCAGGGGGGTGTCGATGACACGGTCATCGCCAAAACGCTGATGCAGGCCGGCGGTGGCGCGGAAGACGCCGCCGTTGACCCCCACGTCCTCGCCGAGAACAACGACGGAAGGATCTTCTTCCATGGCGCGGGCGAGCGCCATCGTCACGCCTTCAATGAGAGTGATCTGGGCCATCAGTGGTGTCCTCCGTCTTCCGGAAATTGCTCAGCGTAGGCACGCTGCTCTTCGAGGTCATGAGGCAACTCGGCGAACATGTAGTCGAACATGGCGGTCACACCTTGTGGATTGTTCTCGACCTGGTCGATGTACTCGTCGGCCGCTTGCTGGACCCATTGGCTGCACTCTTCGAGAAGTTCGGCCTCCCGTTCTTCGTTCCAGGCGCCCTGGTCAAGCAGGTAGGCCTTGAGGCGCTTGAGCGGTTCCTTGTCCCAGGCATCCTCGACCTCGTCGTTCGGACGGTAGCGGCGGGCGTCATCGGCGGTGGTGTGGTCGCTCAGTCGGTAGGTCATCATCTCGATGACAAATGCGCCCTTGCCGGCGCGGGCCGCGTTGACCGCCTTGTCCATGGCCCACAGACACGCGATCAGGTCGTTGCCGTCGACCTGGATACTGGGCAGGCCACCGGCAATCCCTTTCTGTGCCAGGGTGGCGGCCGTGTTCTGTTTCTCGCGCGGCACGGAAATCGCCCACTGGTTGTTGACGATGACCAGAACCAGAGGCAGCTTCCAGGCGCTGCCGGCATTGATGGCTTCGAGGAAATCGCCTTTCGACGAGCCGCCGTCGCCTACGACCGACACCGCAACGCGCTCTTCCCCGCGCAGCTTGTAGGCCAGGGCGGCACCGGCTGCATGCAGGCACTGCGTGGCGATCGGGACGCACCAGGCAAAATCGTGTTTCGGCCCGGAAAAGTCGTTGCCGCGCTCGTCACCGCCCCAGTACATCAGGACTTCGGACATCTTTACGCCGCGATAGAACTGAGCACCGTACTCGCGGTACATGGGCGCAAAGCAATCCTCCTCGCGCATGGCCGCCCCGATCGAGACGTGAGCGGCTTCGTGCCCGAGGCAGGATGCATAGGTGCCCAGTTTGCCCGTGCGCTGCAGAGCGACCGCCTTCTTGTCGAAGGTTCGGGTCAGTACCATGAGCTTGTACAGTTCCACCAGCCGGTCGTAGTCCCGGGCCAGAGCCGGCACCTGCTGGTCTTCCACGAGCTTGCCGTCTGGCTTCAGGAACTGGAAATAGTCCACCTTGAAGGCGGCGACAGTCTGCGCCATGTTGACTCCTCAAA
>SKXY01000117.1 GCA_007128175.1 Wenzhouxiangella sp.
TCCCTTCTCCCCTCTACCCCTCTATTCACCCACAGTCAGTATCTTCATCGTATTGGTCCCACCCATCACACCCTGCTCATCGCCGGTTGTCACCAGCACGCGGTCGCCGCTGGCGACCAGGCCGGACTGGCGCACGTGCTCCAGGGCATGCTCGACCAGTTCATCAGCGCCGCAATCGCCGGGAGCGAAGAACAGCGGCTGGACGTGCTGGAACAGGCGCATGCGCCGCAGGCTGAAGCGATTGGGCGACAGTGCGATGATCGGGACCGGCGAGCGCACACGACTCAACCACTGTGCGGTCGAACCCGACTCGGTGAGAGCGATTATGGCCCTGACCGGAAGCGCATGCACGGTCACCATGGTGGCCATGGCAATGGCCTGGTCGATACGCTCGGCACGGACGTTGAGCCGGCGTGTGGGGACATGGGCCTGGACATGCCGCTCGGCACCAAGGCAGATGCGGCTCATGGCCTCGATCACTTTCACCGGATGACGACCCACCGCGGTTTCGGCCGACAGCATGACCGCGTCGGTGCCGTCGATGACGGCATTTGCCACGTCCAGCACCTCGGCACGAGTGGGAATGGGGGATTCGACCATGGACTGCATCATCTGCGTGGCGGTGATCACGGCCCGGTTCTGTTCCAGCGAGGCCTTGATGATGCGTTTCTGCAATCCGGGCAGCTCCTCATCTCCGATCTCCACGCCCAGATCGCCACGCGCGACCAGCACGGCGTCGGACGCGTCGATGATGGATTCGAGGTTCTCGATCGCCTCGGCGCGTTCGATCTTTGACACCAGCGCGGCCTGCCCTCCGGCCTGCTGCATCATGTCTCGCGCATTGTCGATGTCCTCGGCGCTTCGCGGAAAGGACACGGCCAGGTAATCGACCTGCCACTCGGCGGCCCGCTCGATATCCCGAGCATCGGCCGCCGACAGCCCCGGCACGGAAAGCCCGCCGCCACGCAGGTTCAGGCCCTTGCGGTCCGACAGCTTGCCGGAGGTCAGCACGTTACAGTGAATTGCGTCGCCGACAACCTTTTCCACGCGCATCGCCATCAGCCCGTCGTCGAGCAAGAGCTCGCTGCCCGGCCTGACGTCATCGACCAAGCCCAGGTAAGCAACCCCCACACCGGTCTCGTCGCCGACCGGCGGGTTCTCTCGCGCGTAGAGCGTAAACGCCTGCCCGGGTTCGAGCAGAACGGAACCTTCCCGAAAACGATCAATGCGAATCTTCGGGCCGGACAGATCGGCGAGCACCGCGATGTCGGTGTCGAGCTCGCGGGCGGCCGCCCGCACCATCCGAATCCGACGGGCATGAGTTTCGGCGTTTCCGTGCGAGAAATTGATCCGCACCACGTCACAACCGGCAGTGATCAGGCGCTCGAGCACCTCCGGTTCGTCGGTGGCCGGGCCCAGGGTAGCGACAATCTTGGTTCGACGGAGCATGCGGACCAGTCTACTCCGAGTTGTCTTCCGCGGACCGATCATGGCGCTCGAACCAGGCCAGGACATTGTCGATCTTGGCGATATGGCGCGTGGGGCGGCGGTCAATGCCATGCGAGGTCTCGGGCAGGCGGATCAGCACGGTATCGACTTCCATGAGCTGCAGCGCCTGGTAGTACTGTTCGGCCTCGGCGATCGGGGTGCGGAAATCATCCTCGCCGGTCATCAGCAGGGTCGGCGTGGTGACATTGCCCACCAGCGACAGCGGCGAACGCTGCCAGTAGTGCTCGATTTCTTCCCAGGGCTTGCCCGGAAACTGGTGGGTGATCTGGTTCAGATAGGTATCACCGGTGAGCGCCTTCGACACCCAGTTGATGACCGGGTTGACCGCGGCGGCGGCGCGGAAGCGGTCGGTCAGGCCGATTGCGTAGGCGGTGGCGATGCCGCCGGCCGAGCCGCCAGTGATGAAGAGCCGGTCTGGGTCGACGAAGCCCTTGTCGAGCATGGCATCGACGCCCGACATGTGATCGCCAAAATCGTCCTCCGAGGAATACTTGTACTCCAGCAGCATGCCGAACTCGGTGCCGTAGGACGAAGAACCACGGTAGTTGTTGTAGAAGACGACATATCCCTCCGCGGCGTAGCGCTGGAGCTCGGCGGAGAAATGCGGGCCGTAGGCCAGGTGCGGGCCGCCGTGGATTTCGAGGATCAGCGGATAGCGCTTTTCGGGATCGAAATCCGGCGGCGTCAGGTACCAGCCCTGGATTTCGGTGCCGTCGGTGGACGACTCGTAGACGATTTCACGGACTTCGGCCATGTCGCGCTGGTCGAACAGGTTTCGGTTGAGATCGGTGAGCTGGCGGCTCTGGCCACGCCGGTCGAGCAGGTGAACGTCGGCCGGGCGCTGTGCGGTGCCGGCGGTATACGCGATCGCGCCGTTGTCGGCGACCGAGAAACTGCCGCTCAAGTAAGGCCGGCCGACGGCCACGCCGCTGAGTCGTTCGACCCGGGTGGTGATGCGGTCACGCAGATCCACCCGACCGACCTTGCGCTCGCCGTGGTCATCGTAGCGAAAGTAGATGGACGAACTGTCGGCCGCCCACACCGGATCACTCATCGAACGATCCAGCGATTCACCGAGCAGGGTCAGGTTGCCGCCATCGACGTCGATCACGCCCAGCAGCGACTCGGTGTACTGGCGGTTCTGGTGGTCGTCGCGCTCGAAGACGATGCGACGACCGTCGGGCGAGACCGCCGGTGACCGTGAAATACCGTCGAGCTCGGTCAGCTGCTCGATATCGCCGGAATCGAGGTCGACGCGATAGAGATTGGACTGGTTGCGTTCGTACTGCCAGTTCTCGCCGCGGTTGGCCGAAAACACGATGGCATCGCCATCAGGCATCCAGGCCAGCCGGCCGTTGTGGTCATGATCGCCGGAGGTCAGCTGGCGGGCCGCACCACCGTCGGCAGCGACCACGAAGACGTGACTGAAGCCGGGCTCGAGATAGCCGCGCCCGTCCCAGCGATAGACCACGCTGTCGATCACCGTGATCGGCGGCGCCCATTCGGCGCCCTCGGGTTTTTCCGGCGGGCTGGCCAGCGACGGCTTGTCGGCGGGCACGCGCATGGCAAAGGCGATCTGCTTACCGTCGGGCGACCAGGCGATTGATGAGGGCGACTCGGTCAGGCTGGTGATCATGGCGGTCTCGCCGCTGTCGAGCCAGCGCACGAACAGTTGCGGTTTGCCCTTGCCGTCATCGGCGACGTAGGCCAGCCGTTCGCCGTCGGGGGAGAAACGCGGCGACGAGTAGCTGTCGCGCCCCGACAGCAGCGGGCGGTGGTTGCCGCCGTCGGCATCGACCATCCACAGATTGGTTCGCGTGCGGTCAGTCATGATGTCGTTGATCGAACGCACGTAGACCACGCGATTGCCGTCCGGCGAGATCTGCACCTCGCTGGCATACTGCAGGTCGAACAGGTCGGACGAAACGAAACGGCGATCTTCGGCCACCACCGCCGAAGCGGCGAACATGACGGCCAGAAACGAAAACAGTTGAAAACGCAAGTGCATCGAATGTACTCCGATCGATAGGTTCAGGCCTGCGCAGTCTAACCCGGCCGCAGAGGCCCTTTGACGTTACCCAATGCACTCGGACCTATACTGACGCACTGTACTCAATGGAAATGGATGAACCGATGAGTGAAGACAACAACGACTACCTGCCCCCTCGCGTGTGGAAATGGGAATCGGAAAGTGGTGGCAAGTTTGCCAGCATCAACCGGCCGATTGCCGGCGCCACCCAAGACAGGGAGCTGCCGGTCGGCAAGCACCCGCACCAACTCTACTCGCTGGCCACACCCAACGGCCAGAAGGTCACCATCCTGTTCGAGGAACTGCTGGCACGCGGTTTCGACGATGCCGAGTACGACGCCTGGCTGATCGACATCAACGAGGGCGAGCAATTTTCCTCCGGCTTCGTTGCCGCCAACCCGAATTCCAAGATTCCGGCCATGGTCGATCATTCGCAGCCCGAGCCGCTGCGGGTATTCGAATCGGGCACCATCCTGCTGTACCTGGCCGAGAAGTTTGGCGCCTTTGTGCCAGACTCTCACGCCGCGCGCACCGAATGCCTCAACTGGCTGTTCTGGCAGATGGGCTCGGCACCATTCCTCGGCGGAGGCTTCGGACACTTCTACGCCTACGCGCCAGAGAAGATCAAGTACGCCATCGACCGCTACGCCATGGAAGCCAAGCGCCAGCTCGACGTGCTCGACCGCGAACTGGCCGAAAAGAAATACATCGCCGGCGACGACTACACCATTGCCGACATGGCCATCTGGCCCTGGTACGGCCAGATGGCACTGGGCCGGCTCTACGAGGCCGGCGACTTCCTGCAGGTGGAATCCTACGAGCACCTGTTGCGCTGGGCCAGGGCCATCGATTCACACCCGGCCGTCCAGCGCGGCCGCATCGTCAACCGCAGTTTCGGCGATGACCCTCGACAACTGAAGGAACGTCACTCGGCGGCCGACATTGACCGGGCACTGGCAAAAACCTGACCGGACCCATCCCGCTCAATCGTTCACAAGTTCGACACGACGAATCTCGATGTCGGCATCAAAGGCCTCGCCGTAGGCGACGATCGCGATGGCCCGAAGGCTCGAAGTCGCCAGTGGCCGGTCAAGGTTGCGCGGTTCGAACTCCGCCCAGGGCAGTTCGATCTGCGACCACTCGTCGGTCGCATTCAAGCGAGCCCGGTAATAAGCCCAGGGCCTTCGGGTGTCGACGCTTCGCAAGTGAACGTAGTAGGCGCCGGGCCGCACCGCTCGCGCCTCCAGCCGCAATGCGCGGAAGCCGCCGGCATCGAAACGCCCGCCGCGCTCGGCCAGCGGCAGGCGCACCTGGATGAACCCGCCGTTATTGTCCAGGCGCACGCGACCGCGCAAGAACAGGACATTGCCCCCATCCACCTGGCGATAGCCGGACTGCATATCCGAGCGCCCGCCCATCACGCGATCGCTGAAACCTTCCCAGCTCCTGCCCAGGGCCGATCGGCCGTCCGGGGCGGAGAAGTCGTCGATCAACATGACATGTTCACTGTTCCCTGCCAATGCATGAGCCGCCACCAGAACCAGGGCAAGTACACCCAACGCTTTTTTCATGCACCGAGACTACGCCCTGATTGTCAAAAACGCGTGCACAAGCGAGCCATCCGTCGCTGGCCGTGACTTTTCGGACTGTAACCTCCGGCGTCCCCGGGCGTATAAGGTGGTATGAAGCGACGATTCGAGCAACTGGTCGATGAGCACGGCGGCAGACTGCTGCAGATGGCCGGGCTGTTGCTGCGTTCGAATGCCGAAGCCGAGGACGTGGTTCAGGACAGCCTGGTCAAGCTCTGGCACCACCTTCCCCGGCTCGAGGCCGGTAAGGAATTGGGCTGGCTGATCACATGTACCCGCAATGCCTGCCTGGACCAGTTGCGTGCCCGAAAACGTCAGCGCGGATTTCTGCAGCTGGTGGCCGGCGACAACGACCGGGCAGGACGGATTGAGAATCCGCCGCAGCACGAGACCGAAACGGTCGAGCGCGTCCGACGCTTGCGGGCCGCCATCACCGCAATGCCCGAACCCGCCCGTTCGCTGCTGATCCTGCGCGACATCCAGGAAGTCGACGTCGCCACCGTCGCAAGCACGCTTTCACTGACCGAAAACCAGGTCAAGGTCTATACGTTTCGGGCCCGACGCGCCCTGCGGCGCCGGCTCGAGGAGGAACATCATGAACAGGTCGCCTGACCCGACCCGCGCCGAACTGGAAGCTGAAGAACGGCTGATCGCAGCCGAGCGTCTGCCGGACGATCACGAACTGGCTGCCGACTGGGCCCTTGGCCGCGAACTGCGCGGCCTTGATGTGCCGCCGCTGCCTCCCGGCCTGCGTTCTCGGGTCATGAATGCAACGCACCATCGGCAACGACCGGCCTGGTGGCTGGGACTGGCCGCCGCGGTAATGCTCGGGCTGGCCGTTGTGCTGATCATCGAGCCATTCGATCCACCCGGCGAATCGACCACGGTTGCCGAGGCCGAGCTTCACGATCTGCAGTTGGCGCTGGCCAGCCTGGAGCTCGGCGCACGTCGCGCCGGCTCCGCTGCCCGGAGCGAGCTCAGCCGCAGTCTTTTCAACACGCGCATCGACCTGGACGAATTGCCCTATGCCAGCCAGATCGGGCGCTGGGTCCAACCGCATACCTCGAACGACCACCAACCCCCGACACAGGAGTCACAACCATGAAGATCAAGTTCTCCACCCTGCTATTCTGCCTGGCACTTTCGCTGACCGTCGCCAACGCCCCTGCCCTCGCCAGTCAGCCCGGTCAGGTCGACCTGGCGCCGCTGGCCACGGCGATGGACGCCACGCCCCGGGTCAACCTCGCCTTCGGGCCGGCAATGATGGGAGGTTTTGCCGAAACCCTGCGCCAGAACAACCCGGAACTGGCCGACGTCCTCAAGTCGGTGAAGGGATTGCGAGTGATGGTCTACGAAGGGGTCGACAGCAGCGCCGCCGATTCCCCGATCAGCGATATCCTGCAGCGACTGGGAGCGGACGGCTGGGCCCCGGCACTCACCGTGCGCGACGACAGTACCGAGGTCGACCTGCTGCTGATCGAATCCGACCAGTACGTGAAGGGCCTGACCCTGCTGGTGCGCGACGGGTCGAACACGGCAGTGTTCGCCAACATACACGGTGATCTCGATCCGGTCGTCATCGGGCAGCTTATCGGCAGCGGCAAGGGAATGAAAGGCTTCGATCTCGGTGAACTGATGGGCCAGATCCAGGGCCAGGGCAACGAAGACTGAGCAGATCCGCCGCAAAGCCGGCGACGGCGCGATCCGTCGTCGCCGGCCATCACCGCCATGACGATGCAAGCCCCCGATCAGGATCGGGCATTCAAATGCAATCTCCATCGTTTTGGCGGTTTCTCCGCATGTCCTCGTATGAGAAAAACAGGCAGGTCATGAAGGAGAACAACAATGTGGAGTCCAAAACTGGCCGGACTGGGCGCGATGTTCGTGCTCGCTTTCGGCATTCCAATGTCAGGGACGGCGGCAACTGACTGCGACGGGCGCTTCACCTGTGCCGGACCGGCCCGAGACACTGCACCGGTGACTCAAACAGTCCGGGAGAATCAGGATTCGACATTCCGAACACTGCGCTATCGAGGCAGCGTGATCTGGCCGATGCTGACGTTCGAGGGGCTTAACAACCTCGAAGAGATTGAAGCATATTACGCCGGAGGCCTTGGCGGCGAGGGCAGCGGCCCCGGGCCCGAATACGGCATTACGTTTTCGGACAACGCACTTGCCGTCATCAGTCAGGAGGCTGGTGGCACCGGTGATTTCGCCAACAACCCGTCGGGGGATACCACCATGGCATTCGCTACCGGAAGCTCCGCCACCCTGAACGTGCCAGACGGCTTCGAAGTCGGATTCTCGTTTTTCTACTCGGCGGCACAACACCCTGGTGAAGTCATCGTTTATGAAGGCATCGATGCCACTGGCAATATCCTCGCCACGCTAAGCCTTCCCGTCACACCGTCTACCGGGGCCACGCCTTACCTGTTCGACAACTGGCAACCGTTGGGCGTGGAGTTCGAGGGTATCGCGCGGTCCGTGGACTTCGGCGGCACAACCGATCTCATCGGTTTCGACAACATCATTCTGGGCACCGAGGAGCCCGACGTGCTGTTCCACGACCGATTCGAAGAATAAACGGCACCGTGTCACTGCCTTGCGGTCGTCCGTGCGCGGATGGTCAATCTGCCGAGCCTTGGTGCTGGCCAGCTTCCTGATCCGAAGCGGGGTAAGCTCCGGCCATTAGCCTGGCAAAGTCCGAGCCGACCAGGCAGGCTTTCGCAGGCCAGCCCTGCTGATCAGCCACATCAGCGGATGCCGGAGCATTGGAGTACCCCCCCGCTTCGTCCGACAGGGCCGAACGGTACTTGACCGGCAACGCCGACTCCGCATGTTCGATCACTATTTCCAGTGTTCGACTCTGCCGTGCCTGCCAGGGTCCATGCGCCTCGATCATCAGATAGCTGGCTGTTTGCGGGCGCCCCATACGCCCGTATAACTGACCTCCCGCAGGAATGACATGCAGTGCCATGACATCTGGCACGACCACATCGAGCACTCTTTCGACATCGTCTGGAGACTCCAGGGTGGGAAAAGAGACCGTCATGCCGCCATCCGGGCTGTGGTGAGGGCTGTTGTTCGTCACAGTCAGACGAATAGTCGTTTGCTTTTCGTCCGGCATCTGGACAATGCTTTCGACATGCGGCTGAGCCCGGGTGGCCGTAGCAAAGGACAATGCAGCCATATCCGAATCGATCTCAGCAGCGGTCGAATCGATAACCACCGACCTCAGCCTCCTGACCGGCCCACTTTGCTCCGTCGAACCTGCCGGGACCATCGCCGGCACCGGACAGTCACGATAGAGCCCGGAAGCAGCCAGGCCAGGCTGCGTGCCCAACAGCATCAATCCCGAGACAAGCGCTCCACGCCAAGCATGACCCCGCAATACTGAACTGCTCATTCACTCCCCCAATGAGTGACGTCCATCACAGACCATCATCGCCAATGGAAGAGACCAAGTCGTACGACGGATTGCCTCCAGCAGTGCGGTGGCAAGGACAGGACGCTTGCCGGGTGGCCCGTCGCCACCGATGGGGTCAAAGACAGGTCAGGCGGTCGAAATCGTCGGCAAGTGAAACCAGGCGCGAACGCAAGCGGCCAACCTGGCGATCGCTGGCCTGATCAAGGATTTCAGACAACACGTGCAGGGTGCGCTCGCGATTGTGTGCCATCAGCTCCCAATGCTCGTCGCTCCAATTATTGGCCGGATCGAGCAAGCCGGCCACCACATGCTCGAACTCCGGGTCATGACGGTTGCGTGCAACCTCGAAAAAGGCTTGCTGCCACCGCAGGGTTTCATCAAGCGTGGATTCGTCAATCCGCTTCAGTTCACCCGCCCAGCTCTCCAGGCGCCGGCGCTGCTCGCCATCCAGGCGGCCCATGAAGCGCCGCAGCCCGCGCTCCATGGAGTCAACTCGCTGTTCAAGGCGCTCCCCGCCCCCCATCTTGGCGCGAGTGGCTATCTCTTTGTTGCGCTCTGCAAAGGCATCTTCGAGTTCTTCGAGCTGGTGATCACTCAGGAGGGCGATCATCTCAATCATGGAAGGCCGCATCGTTGTGAGCAATCGATGCCAGAACGTGGTCATCGTTTCAGCATGGTGTTCCAGAACTTCGACCGTCATCTGCCCGGACCCGATATCGGCATCGATCCGGCGCAACCAGATGGCGTAATCAGGCAGTTCCGTGGCGCAATGCCAATCGAGGTGAGATTCGATCATGCCCCGCGCAACGATCGTCTGTTCGGAATCGAGGCTGACCTGGCTGTCGACCCAGCGCAACATGAGCCGGTCGAGGTTGTTGTAGGCCATGCGCACCCCGCAACCGGCCAGAAGCAAGACCAGAAGCAGCAGAACAATGGGGCGAATCATGGTGCGCATGCCGACATCCTAGTCTTCGTGGCCACGAGGTAGCGTCAACGTCATTGGTCTGCCGCCCATCATTGCGTATGATCGGCGCGGGAGGTATCAACATGTTCAGGAATTTGCGCTGGCCCATCATGCTGGGCATTTCGGGGCTCGCCCTCTTTGGCGCGGCCACGTGGACTCTGGTTCAGGGGTTCGGCGGCTGGCACGACACCATCCAGGGCCCGGGACCGGTCGAAGTGCAAATCCCGTTTGCCGGCGACTACCGACTGTGGCACGAACCGAAAACCTCCATCGACGGGCGACTGCAAGTGGTCGCTGACAACCTGCCATCAGGCTCGTCCGTTGAAGTAAACGATTTGCAAGGCAACATCATCCCGCTGCGCCCAGTCCGCGGCAGCATGACCCAGGAGGTCGGCGGTACCCGGCGTGTAGCCATCGGGCACATCGAGTTTCCCTACGCCGGCACCTACAAGCTGTCCATCACCGGGTTTGATGAACCGCGGCAGTTCCGCCTAAGCGAAATCCGCTTTCTCGACAACTTACTGCGCGCCCTGCTGTTCGCCGTACCCGGCACATTGCTGTTCATGAGCGGGTTGATCTGGGGAATCCTTGCCGCGGCGCGCGAAACAGACAGTGGCCCTGAGCGTGTGACAAGAGACTGCGAATGATGCGTTCCTGAACCGCAAGCGGACTTGCAACCTCCGCAGTTCGTTCCGTGCGTTCCCGGACTCGTGGAGTTCACCGCCGCCTGTCGCCAGGCTACTCAGATCGCCCGCTTTTGGTATGCTCAAGACGGATTCGCGGGGAACCGCGACCTTGCTGGGAGGAACACCTTATCAACACCCGACCGCCACTCACCCCGGCTCGTCGACGCGCCGTGGATGGCCTGCTGGTGCAATACCTTGAACTGCCGGTAGTTGAGCAGAATGCCTGGCTGGACGACATCCATCGCCGCTACCCGCGCCTGGCCTGCTGGCTGGGGCAACTCGTCGACCGCAGTCACACCGTCACCCTGCTCGATGAGTCCGTGCGCAACCTGGCCGACGAAACCCTCGACCGGATCGAAGTCAATGCGGGTCCCCTGGAAGGTGGCAACCGGCTGGGCCCCTGGGAAGTCATCAAGGAGGTGGGTCACGGCGGAATGGGCCGGGTTTACCGCGGCACTCGTGCCGACGGAGCCTTCGAGATGGACGTGGCGATCAAGCAGATCGGTCGGCGCCGACGCGGCCTGGCCGAGCTGCTGCAGCGCGAATGCCGCCTGCTGGCGCGCCTCGACCATCCGGCGGTCACACGGCTGGTCGATGCCGGGCTCGACGACCATGCCGGACCGTTCCTGGTCATGGAGTGGGTAGAAGGCACGGATCTCGAGCCGTGGCTGAACGAATGCGATCCTCCTGCAGCCGAACGCCTCGAGCTTTTCGAGCGAATCGCCGAAGCGGTTTCCCATGCCCATCAGCGACTGATCGTGCACGGTGATATCAAGCCGGGCAACATTCGCGTTCGAAGTGATGGTTCCATCAAACTGATGGATTTCGGCGTCTCTCGCCTGCTGGACACCGGCGATGCCGACGCTGCCGGATTGCGTGCATTGACACCGGCATTCGCTGCACCGGAACAGAGGGTCGGAGAAGACATCACCCCGACCAGCGATATCTGGTCCCTGGGCGCCCTGCTCCACTGGATGCTGACCGGGCAGATGCTTGATCACGATGCCGAGCGCCAACCGCACAATCTGCCAGTTCCCGGTCGAAAGCGCCGGACCGAACTGTCAGCCATTCTCGCCCGGGCGACCATGACCGACCCATCTCGGCGTTACCGAACGATCGCCGAACTGATCGACGACCTGCGGCGCTTCCGTCGCCATGAACCGGTGATCGCCATGCCGGTGTCACGCAGCTATGAGTTCCGGAAGTTCATTCGTCGAAACCCCATACTTGTCGGTGGTATCGCCGCCACACTGGCGGCACTGGTCATCGGCATATCGACCACGACGGCGATGTATTTCCAGGCTGAACAGGCCCGCCAACACGCTGCCTTGCAGCAGGCCCAGGCAGAAGCCCGCTCGCTCGAACTGACCCAGGTGGCCACTTTCCAGGAAGAGCAACTCGGCCGCATCAGCCCGGCAGGCATGTCGGATGAGCTGCGAGATGTGCTGCTCGATCAACTCGACCGCGATGAACAAGTGCCACTCGAAGCACGTCTCGACGAACTCGACCTGACCGGCCTGGTGCTGCGCATGCTCGACAACCACCTGTTCGCGCCCACCCTTACGACCATTGGCGAACGATTCCACGATCAGCCGCTGATCGAGGCACAACTGCAGCAGTCCCTCGCCTCCAGCATGCGCCGTCTGGGCCTGCTCCAGCAAGCCGACGAACCGCAGTCGCGCGCGCTTCAAATCCGTCGCGAACAACTGGGAGAGGCGCACTCCGATACCCGGGAGTCAGTATCGGCAACCATCGAACTGGCCTGGCTGCAGGGTCATGCCGATAGAGCGATGACACTGGCCGAAGAGGCACTGGATCGACGACTTGACTTGCTGGGTGAACACCATCCCGACACTTTGAAGGTGCAATCCGATATCGGCTCGATGCTGCATCAGACGGGACGACTCGAAGAGGCCGTAGAGCGCCTGGAAGCCGTACTGATCACGCGCCGTGAGGTACACGGCGAAAACGCCGTCGAAACCGTCATCGCGAGGAACAACCTTGCCTCGGCCTATACCGAGCTGGGTCAGCTCGAGCAGGCCGAGATGCTGCAAAAGGAAATCATCCGGGGATTCGGAAAACTGTTCGGCGAGAACCACATCAACACAGCCATTGCTCACAACAACCTGGCCATGACGCTACGCAGTCGTGGAGAGCTCGACGAGGCGCTCACCCACCAGCGCCAGGCGCTGGCCATCGTGCGACACGCAGCGGGTGAAGAACATCTGGAGGCCCTGCAGTCCATGAACAACATCGGCCTTATCCTGATGGAAATGGCGCGGCACGATGAAGCGGAAGACTATTTCAACCGGGCCCTTGACGGACAAACCCGAACACTGGGACCGACACACCGCAATACCCTGAGAACGCTTCACAACCTCGCCGTCAATGCCCGTCGAATGGGCCGCAGTGAACGCGCTGTCGAACTGGCTCGACGGGCCTGGGAGGGCAGCATGCAAACCAACGGATCGGCCCATCCCTCGACATTGGCCTATCGCCATAACCTCGCGAGCTCAGTATTGGCTGCCGGCGACATCGAAGCTGCCGCCAATGAAACCATGGACTTGCTTGGCCAGGCGCTGGAAGCCAAGGGAGCGGATCACGTCCGCACCGCGCTGATCCGCAACACCATGGCACGTGCACTGATACGTTCAGGCCGCACTGAAGAGGCCCTGAGCCAGGCCGAAAAGGCCCACACGGTGCTGGCCAACCAGGCCCATGATCAGGACTCGGCCATGCAGTCGGTCGACCGCACGATGGTTGAGATCCACGAGTATCTCGCCGCCAGTGAGCCTGATGGATAGATAGACCCCGGCAGTTCCGGCTCAGTGAAATCCGCTTTCTCGACCTCTTCCTGAGTACTCTGCTGTTCGCCGTGCCTGGCACATTGCTGTTCATGAGCGGTCTGATATGGGGTGTCCTCGCCGCGGCACGCAGGCGCGGAATTGATCCACCGTGACACGGCCAGCGGCCGCGGCCTGCAATGGGCCCGGCTTCGCTCAGGCCGCGCGGCGCCTCGAGCGGTGCTGGACGATGCTGTCGTAGGCCTGACGGATCTCGCGCACGCGCTCTTCGGCCACCGGACGCATATTTTCCGGCATGCCGCGGGCAGCCATCTTGTCCGGGTGGTGCCGACTCATCAGCCGGCGGTAGGCCTTCTTGATCTCGGCATCGCCGGCCGCCGGCGACACGCCCAGCGTGGCATAGGCATCCTGTATTCCCCGTTCCGGAGATTCGCTGTTGTGTGCGGTTCCCCTCAGCCCCGCTTCCAGGCGTTCGACATCGGCCTCGGACAGCCCAAGTCCGCGTGCGATGCGCAGCAACATCCGATGTTCGCTGTCATCGACCATGCCGTCGGCGGCGATGGCAGATAACTGGACGTGGAGAAAGAGTTGCAGCAGCGATCGGTTGTTGCCGACCACGGCGCGCAGGGCAAGCACCTCGGCATACAGATCGAAGCCCTCGCTCTTGCCGCGATTGAATGCCGCCTGTGCGGCACGACGCTGATCCGGCGACAAACCGAGAGTATCGAAAAACTGCTCGGCGACACGGATCTCCTCACGGCTGATCCGGCCGTCGGCTTTGCACACCGCACCCATGACGGCAAAGGTCGAGTCGAGAAATTGCTCGCGTATCCGACCCAGCCCGCGCGGGAACAGCACCTCCAGCATGAAATGCCCGAGCCCGTAGCCCAGCAGACCACCAAGGAACAGCCCAAACAAGCCGCCCATGAGCAGCCCCAACAGGGCACCGAACAACACGAACAGGGTCATGGGGGCAAATGGTACACGAGCGTGACCGAATCATTGGCGTAGACCATCAACTCCCTACCAGCCGCGCGTGCCCGGCCCACCCTTGAAGGGTCCGCTGACCCACGAAAGAATCCAGCCGCCGTAGAAATCACCCGCCTGTGCCTGTACTTGCTCGCCGGCGACGTAACAGGCGTCGACGCGACCGGCATAGAAAGAGAGAAAATCGCGGATCATCGGATCGACAGGATCGGAGTAGGACCAGGCGACATCCTCGATCAACCCTTCCTCGGTCTCCAGATGCCAATAACGGGCCTGTCCCTTCCACTCGCAGAAGGTTCGAGTCCGGCTTGGCACCAGTCGATCCAGGCCCACGTCATCAGGCGGAAAGTAAAAGCACGGCGGGTGGGCGGTCTCGAGTACCCTGACGCCACGCGTGGTTTCAGCAAGCACCCGGCCGGCGTGCTCGACCTTCAACCGCCAGTCCACTCGCTCGATTCGCGGCGGACGGGGATAGTCCCAGACCGATTCGTTTTTCATGACTGAAATCTCCGTGATACCTTCACTTGCGGCAGGAATCGACCGGTGACCAGCCGCCACTGTCGATGATCATCACCGAACGATTCGGCCAGCTCCCGATCCTCGCGCCCGGCCTGGCGCCACAGCGCCCATATCCCGACTGCCAGGGCAGCCGGGCTGACCATGGTCGCCGGATAAACAGCGAGGCCGACATAGAGAATTGCATCACCGAGAAACATGGGGTGGCGTAAGTAAAGGGTATATCCATGCCGGTGACCGAGATGTCATCACACGATCCGAAAGCCCGCAGGGAAACTTGCGTCCCGCGGCCGGTCCGGTACGCTGTTCGCCATGAGGTACTGGCTGCTTGCCATCGGGTTGCAGATCATCATCCTGGCGCTGGGCTTCTGGCTGCTGGGAGGCGCCTTCATGGAAATCAGCATCCTGCACGCGCCGGTGATCAACCTGCTGCTGTGGACGGGCTTGATTTCGCTCGCCGGTCTGGCGGCTGGTGCCGCCCGGCAGCGGCTTCACCGTGGACTGGGAATGGCCTTGCTGCTGGTTGCCGTGGCATGGTTTCCGCTGTCATTGCTGATCTTCGGCAACGCGCGCTTTTCTGGCACGTCTTACTTCCTCTGGCAACTCTGGCTGAGCGGCACCGCTGCGCTGTTGATCACATGCCTGCTCTCGCTGACGGCAAGTGCCGTGGCTGCTCTTGCCAGCCGATGGTGCAAATGATGCCAACGCCGGAGAACCCCGATACGAAGCAAAACTCATCGTGACCCATTGATCGCCTCCCAGAATGCCGGCGCTTCAAGTGCGACCCAGAAGCCGGGAGCAAAGGTCTGCGCACGAGCTTCACCGAGACAGAATGCACCGTCGCGGAAAAAGTGATCGAGCCCGGGAAGGGTTTCGCTGACCAGCTGCCGATTGCCGCTGTTGTCGCCAAACTGTTGTTCGAGGCGTGGAACATTGGTTTCAGGCATGACCATGATGTCGTTGGTCGCGAACAGGGCGAGCATCGGTTGCGTCAACCGGGCCAGATCTTCAGCGGGATCGTAACGAACGATGCGCGACAGGTAACCGACCGACACGATTCGGCTCAACGCACCCATGCCCGACAGCATCATGCCCAGACCGGCACGGCGCGCCCCCAAAGCTCGTCGTCCGTCGCATTCCCAGCGATTGGCGGTGTCTTCGATGATCTGCTGGCGCACACCAATGGCCGGACCTGCCAGACTGACGACGTAAGCCACGTCCACCGGGCTTTGAGCCGCGGCCTTGACCGCGATCCATCCGCCCTGACTATGGCCCAGCAGGCCGATGCGAGTCGCATCGATTTCCGAACGTGGGGCCAACGCACTTACCGCGGCCAGCGCGTTGTCGGCACGGTCACCAAAATCTTGCTTGCGCCAGTCACCTTCCGAACGTCCGACACCTGGCTTGTCGAAGATATAGACGGCATGGCCGCGGGCTTCGAACCACGCCTGAAGCTCCGGCCAGAACCACGAACGACGTTCTCCCTCCCAGCCGGTGCGATAGCTCTCGTCACCCGAACCGGCCAGGAACACCACAGCCGGAAACGGACCGCTTCCGGGCGGCAGGAACAAGGTGCCTGACAAAATCCCGGCAGATGCGTGGAAGTCCAGATCAACCGGTTCGGCCAACGCGTGCCCCGCACTGAAAAGAATTACGGCGAGGAGCGCCTGGAGCGGTGGACAGCAAACCGGCCACCTGCGGCCACCGTGCCTTTCGGTTTGCACATTATCCTTTCCCATCATCGCAACATTGTCCACCATGCGCGCCCGGGCGGGTAGTCCCGGGCGTACAGATTGACCGGAGTTCACTTCACCCGCTCGAACAGTATGTCGCGGGCTCTGACATTGCCGGCCTTCAGGCCGCTGACATGTCCGTCGTCATCACGCACGAACTCGACGCTGACGACCGGGAAGCCACCGGTGAACTGATCGTCTTCAGCATGGTGCAAGTTGACCGGCTCGAATCGACGGTGCCTGAGCTCGAGCTGACCCGAGTCGGACATGGCGATGGTGTAGAAGGTCTCAAGTTCATTGCTCAGGTAACGTCCCGTGTATTCCGAGAAATCCATGTCCTCGGTGTGTTCATCGTCTTCGACCCGCACCGCGTGGTGTTTGCCATTTTGATGCAAGGTAAGTTCATTCACGCTGCCATCGTCTTCGACGTGGAAGACGAAACGCGCATTGACCGCATCCTGGGTAAATGCATTGGCGGACACCGGCTTTATCTCGAAGGCTGGCTGCCCAGTTGCCTGGATCATGTAGCGCTCACCATCGCGGAAGAATCGCATGATGAAGCCCGGCATCACTTCAAGTTCGTAACGACCGGCATAGCGGTCGAACAGCTCGTCGGTAAACTCGGTCGCCTCGGTAGCGGTGGCCGGTTCGGATTCGTCTTCAGCCCCTGTTTCCCGCGGCGCCAGGTGCTCGCCGAAATACGCCTCTGCCACGCCGTGAATGAAGTCGGCATTGATGCCTGGACCGTTTGCAAAGATCATGTAGCCGGCATCGAGTTCAGGAAAGTAGTCGAAAACCGACAAGTGGCCGATGTCACCACCGCCGTGCTGCCAACGATCCAGTCCGCGAAACTCATTGATAGTCAAACCGAGTCCATAGCCGCTGGAATTTCCGTCGTTGAGCTCGAACGGTGTGGTCATCAGTTCACGTACCACCTCTCCGCCCAGCTCGAACCGGCCCAGATGATTCATCCAGCGGGCCATGTCGGCCAGCGTGGTGTAAACGCCACCAGCGCCCAGCGCGCCGCCAATATCCCGTGCTTCCAGGTACCGGCCATCGTTTTTCGTGTAGCCGGTGCTGGCGTTGGGAACGACCTCGTCGACATGCAGACGAAAATGCGTGTCATGCATGCCCAGGGGCTCTAGGATCTCTTTGCGCACCCAGTCCTGGTAGGGCATCCCGGTGACGCGCGTGACCACTTCGGCCAACAGGCCGAAGCCGGTGTTGTTGTAATTCCACTCATCGCCCGGACGGTTCTGCAACTCGGTCTGGCGCTGGACCGTGGCGATAACGGCTTTACGTTCCATCCAGTCACCCTTCTCGATACGCACACCGGCCAGCGCCTCGGCATTGATGAACTCACGGTAGCCACTGGTATGGCTTAGCAGGTGATGCAGCGTGACCGTATGGTCGAATTCGGGCAACTCCGGGATGTGCATGCGAACATCATCGTCAAGCGACAACTCACCACGCTCATGCAGCATCGCCAGCGTCATGCCGGTGAACTGCTTGGCCGTCGAGCCGATATTGGCCAGACTGGTCACCTCCAGGGGCACACCAAAGCGCAGATCGGCCATGCCGGCCACGGCCGTCTCGACCAACTCGCCATCGCGGACGACTCCGATCAACACCCCTGGAGTGGATTCACTGAAATCGGCAAGCAGCTCATCGACGTCCTGGTCGGCGAACGTCAAGGGCGTCAGCGACAACAGGCCGACGAGCACAGAGACACGGAACGAACACTTGAAGCCAGGCATTTGCGGTTAACCTCCGGATTGTTTCATGGACGATCTTGTCGGATATCCATACTAGAGTTCCGCTTGATTGTCCGCATGTGCCATAGGCCACGGTCGCCCCCCCCGCACGCCATGGCGGGCCTTACCAGCCTCACGGCAAAAATCAGCAAGACACCGGGACCAGGTAACGCTCCAGCCAGTCCAGGTCTTCGACAACGACCTCGTTCCAACCGGGATGTACCCACCTTCGAGCATGACAAGGCGGCGATCCTCCTCGGCCATTCCAAACAGTTCGAACAACGGCAAGCGGCCCGTTTCGGGCGGACCGCACACGAGATCGTCGCGACCACCGATAGTGAGAACCGGCACCTCGACACGAGGTGCGGAACGATGGCAAAGGCTTCCAGTGGATGGCCGGTCCAGCGCGCCGGCAAGCCAGACTAAATGCCAGCCGTGCGTTGGCCTGGCGGGGCATTAGCGCATGAATCAACCTTTGACCCCTAAAAACGTGCAGGGCTTGCATGGTAGTCTAATTGATGCATTCACTGGATTCGGCACACTTATGCCCAGTGAACTGACATCTCTGCTCCAGGCCGCAAGCAGCGGCGACCAGCCCGCACTGAATCGGGTGGTGGCCTTGCTGTACGTCGATCTGCGACAACTTGCTACTCGCTGTAAATCTCATCACCGCGGCAACACCCTGGAGACCACCGGGCTGGTCCATGAGTGCTATATGCGCTTTGTCAATAGCGGCCAGCTCCAGATCAGCGACCGGTCCCATTTCCTCAACCTCGCCGCACGCATCATGCGGCAGTTACTTTGCGACTACGCCCGCGAGCGCCTGGCCGATAAGCGAGGCGGCAATTCGATACACCTGGATTTGCACGATTCCGACGCTGCCGAACGCCATGAGGCCGAGCGCTGGCTGGCCGTGGACCAGGCGCTCGAGCGCCTGGCCGAAATCCGGCCACAGCTGGCCCGGGTGGTCGAGTGCCGATTTTTTGCCGGACTGACCCAACAGGAAACCGCCGAAGCCCTGGACCGCTCTTTGCGAAGCATCCAGCGCGACTGGGCCGAGGCCCGTAAATGGCTTGCTGACCGGCTGAAAACATGAGTGACAAGAACGACCCACTTCGGCCCACTAGCGCCCTCGATGGCGCGTTGTTTCAACGATTTCTGAAACGCTTGAGCGAAGTGCGCGAACCGCGTCCGGGCGAGCGTGTCGGCGCGTGGCAAATTCTTGGCGAACTTGGGCGTGGCGGAAGCGGCGTGGTCTTTCTGGCCGAACGTGCCGACGGCGCCTACAGCCAGGAAGTGGCCCTGAAATGGCTGCGCGGCGATCGGCCTTCGCTGGGGGCGCGCCAGGCGCTGGAACGCGAGCGCGAGCTGCTTGCCGGCCTGGACCATCCCAACATCGCAGGCCTGATTGATGGTGGCCGAACCGATGACGGCATGCTGTGGTTTGCCATGGATTACGTGGCCGGCGAGCCGATTGACCGCCACTGTCGGGAACTGCCAGTCACCGACCGGGTGGAGCGCATCCGGGACCTGTGCCGCGCCGTCCATTTTGCCCACGGCCGCGGCCTGATCCACGGCGACATCAAACCATCCAACGTATTGGTCGATGCTCGCGGAAGAACGCGGCTGCTGGATTTCGGGGTTGCACGCTTGAAGGGCGACAGGGGCAACGGCTACGGACTGACCCCGGGGTATGCCAGCCCCGAACAACGCGCCGGCCAGGCGCTCACCACGGCATCGGACGTGTGGCAGCTTGGTCGGCTGCTCGAGTCCGTGCTCGACGACAATGGCACCGACCGGGACCTTCAGGCGGTGACCGAGCAGGCCACAAGAGAAGCGCCGGAGGCTCGCTATGCGGCCGCATCGGAACTGGAGGCAGAGCTTACTGCATGGCTGAAGACGCGCCCGGTGGCCGCCCGTGGTGGCGGCTTCACGTACCGACTCGGGCGGCTGGTACAACGCAACAAGTCCGCCGCGGTGTTGACCACGATCGCGCTGCTCGTTCTCGTCGGGTCGAGCATATGGTTTACCTGGCAGCTTGCCGAAGAGCGCGACCTGGCCCGGGCAGCGCTGCAGGACACCGAATCCGCACTGGCCCGGGCCGAGGATCTGAGAGAGTTTCTGGTCGACCTGTTTCGCGCCGCCGAGCCTTACCGTCCGCGTGATGCGTTGCCGAGCACAGAGGAACTGCTCGCCCTGGGCGCACGCCGATCCCTGGATGAAAACGCAGCATCCCCGGCCGAACGCCTGGGCATGCTGCTGGTCCTGGGCGAGGTTTACCTGGCCCTTCATCAGTCCGAATATGCCGAGCCGTTGATCGACGCGGCGGTGACGCTGGGGCGGGAGCGCTCCGAACTACAACCGGTGGAACTGGCTCGGGCGCTGGAGTTGCGAGGCCGACTTGCCCTGCAACAGTACCGCATGGCCGAAGCCAAGGAATGGCTGGTCGAAGCCGAAGCCCTGGCAGGCGACTCGGACGCGGGCTGGAATACCTACGCCAGCATTCGCGAGTACCGGGCCCAGATCAAGACACTGATCGGCAACCCTCTTGATGCGCTGAACCTGATCGAACCGATCCACTTCGAGATCCGACACGGGCGGCAGGTCCAGCCCCGATTGCAACACCGGGTACTGACGCGGATGTCCGTGTTGAACGCCGTTATGGGTGATCCGACACGGGCGCTGGAATTCCGCAACCAGGCCGCAGACCTGGTCGAGCGAACGGAAGGCAAAAAAAGCCTCGCCCACGCGATCGAGCACAGACATCGGGCCGAGCTGCTGCTGCGCCTGGGCCAGTTCGATGCCGCCGAGGAAAACCTGCTCGATGCACTGGCGCTGTATGACCGAATTATCGAGCAGCCCAACCAACGGCGGGCATTGGCTTACCTTAGCCTGGGATGGTTGAAGTTCTACACCGGCCGTTACGAGCAGGCCTTTGAGCGGATCAGGCAATCCAACGACGAAATGGCCGCGGCCCAGGGCCGCACAGCGGCCGAGTTCGGAACTGGCTTCCGGTTCCTCGGACAGACCAAAGCCCTAATACACCGCTGGGATGCCGCAGAGCGGCATCTGCGACAGGCCCAGGCACAATTCGTCGAAATGGGTCCCGAGTTCGAGCGCTCGCTGGACTCGATCGATATCACACTGGCGACCATTGCATGCCGCCAGGGCCGGATCGAAGAAGGGGTTCGTCTGCTCGCCGAAACTCATGCACGCCTCGGCGAGGCGGCACTGGACACGCCCGCCAGCCAGTCCCGTTTCCATGAGGCACGCGCGGTCTGTGACTACCGCGCAGGCAACCATCAGCAGGCACTGGAAGCGGTCGATCGCGCACTGGAGCTATCTTCCGAGCCTGGCTTCGCCATGATCCACGTCGAGCGCCGGATCCTGCGTGCCCGCATTCTGGCTGCACTCGGTCGCAACCAGGAGGCTGCCCAATCTCTGGACCGGGCCCGGCAGAAACTCGAAGCCGTCGGCTTGCCCGACCACCCCGTCATGGCGCGGATTCAGAGCACCCGTCGGGATCTGTTCTGACCCGCATCAAATTAAATTGGCGGGGACTCCCGCCCGTTGAGCTTTCTGAATCCGACTCAAGCCGCCCGCAGATTTGGTGCAGCTGCGGATGCCTGGGTCATGTTTGAGAAAACTGGCGGCTTTTTCCCGGCGTTTCGTCCCGCCCCATAAAGGGATAAGAAGCTCGAACCAAGGGCTCGTGAATCGATTACCAGCATGTCATTCATCCAACAATGGAGAATCAAGCCATGCAAACACGATTCAAGCAATTGATCTTCGCAAAATCACTCGTCGGGCTGATTGCTCTGGCCGGCGCGGCCAGCGCGGCGGTTACATCCGTCACGGTGGATATGAGTCAGCCGTTCGACGAAGTCAGCGGGTATCAGTACGTCGAAGGGACCATGAACGGGGTCGTCTCGCGCGATGACGGATCGCAGGGCGAATACTCGGTCCCGGTCGTCCTTATTTATCCGGACAACGGCGGAAACAGCATTGGCGTGGTCGATCTACCCAACACCGTAGCGATTCACATGGTTCCCGGCGCCGGCGAGGGGGCAGTGATCCAATACAGTCGGGTGACCACCGAGAACTACCTGTTCGAGACCGGTCATACCTACCTCTCCGTTCAGTGGGACAAGTTGGTGACCGACACCTTCGGCGCCACGCCGCCGGACGATGGCTCCGATTTCAACCACCTCGCCTACGGCACCATCGAGCGTGGCGACGACGCCTTCCACATCATCCGCGATGCGGCCTCCATCCTCCGGGATCCGGACGTGCTCGTCGGAGCTGATGGCCCGGCCCCGGTCGACACGGTCATTAGTTCCGGCTTCTCTCAGTCGGGCGCACTGATCAATGAATTCCTGGCCCATGGCGAGAACTTGAGCGGGGCATTCGATGGCAATCTGATTGGAAAGATGGGGTTCTTGTGCTGGTCGTTTCAGGATGAGCCGCCGTTCATCCTTGAGCCCGACCCCGCCCCATGCCCGGATCATCCGGCTTCCGACCCGTCACTTTCCATCATGATCGCGGCAGAATCCGACCTCATTGTTGCCGCCGCCGCCTTGGCTCGCTCAGACGCTGCGAACTGGCGCAGCTACGAGCTGGCTGGCGTTTCCCACTTGCCCGCACCCATTTTTCCGGGCCTTCATCCGGACCAGAACACCGCCAACTCGCAGCAAGTCTTCCGTGCAGCGTTCAGGAACCTCGGACTCTGGGTTGCCGAGGACATTCCGGCACCAGCTTCGAAGCATATCGAAGGGACAATCGCAGCCGACGGCAGCTTCCACATCGATCTCGACGAGGACGGCAATGCGCTTGGCGGGCTTCGCCTGCCCCACATGGAGCAAGTCATCGATGGCAAAGTGGCGGGGGCGCCGCGTGGAATCTATACCGGTATCAATCCGGTGGAAAATTTCTTTGTCATGATCGCGGGGCTGTTTGTGCCGTTCAGCGAGGCCGAACTGGCAGAGCGCTACCCAAACCCCGGCAGCTACGTTTCGCGAGTGGCCAGAGCCGCGGAGCACCTGCGAGATGCCGGCTACATCCTGGCGCACGACAAGGACGCGTACGTGAAGGAGGCGGCACAGAGCGACATCGGTTCCAGGCGAGGTCGGCGTCGCTAAAGCTGGCGTGACTCCGGGTCAAAAGGCTGCTGGCGACGAGTCGGACTGCCCCGCCACAGGTGGGGCAGATCACTGGTCATCCTGGAAAACGCACTTGAGGCGCAACGCGGCGGTTTCAAATGCGAGCAGATTGCGCCGTACGCAGGATGATCCCTGAACCGGTTGTCACTCGCTGTCGTCAACATAATCGGAGTGTCTGACCCGCCCCTGGTAGTGATCGAGCCAGTCCAGCGATTCGGCAATGACCTCGTTCCAGTCGGGGATATGCCCGCCCTCGAGCAGGACCATGCGGCGATCCTCCTCGGCAGTCCCTAGCAGTTCAAACAAGGGCAGGCGCCCCTTTTCGGGCGGGCCATACAGGACATCGTCGCGCCCGCTGATGCTGAGAACCGGCACCTCGACCCGGGGTGCGAAATTGATGGGAAAGGCTTCCGGCGGATAGCCCGCGGTCCAGCGCGCCGGCCCGCCGGCAAGCCAGATCTGCGGCCCCAGCCGATCATCAATGGCGGCAAAGTTCGGTGCCAGTGTGGCGCTCAGGCTGAATGCCAGAAGGGCGATCGTTTCATGGTCGATGTCATCTCGGGTTTCCAGGTAATCCAGTGTGCGCGCCAGATCCTGGTACCACAGGAAAACCAGCTCGTGCCGGCTTGCCAGATCAATGGGTGACCATTGGGGCACGTAGCGCTCGTAGGTGTGCTTGAAGATCGGGTAGACCAGGACCCGGCCACTGCGCACCAGAAAGTCCAGCATCGCCAGATCAACCGGCGTGTCACTGCTGCCCGGCGCAAGAACATTGCCCCCCGGTGCGTAAACGACGGTTTGATACGGGGGGATGGCGCCATTGGGAATGTAGACGTGGGCCAGGACCCGGTCACCGCCGTAAGCTGCATTGAACGATACGGTTTCCCGCCGCCAGTGGCCCGTCTCCTCGACCCGCTCTTCCTCGACGTCCAATGGTCCGGCATCGTAGTCGTAGAAGCGCGCAAGAATGGCGAAGACGTCGTCATCGACCGGCTCGTACTGGTTAAAGTCGTGGAAAGCCTGCTCGACCGGTTCACGCAACGCGTCGGCCAGGGGCTCGCTGAACCTGGCACAGCGCACTCCGTAGTTCTCGCCGCGTTCGATCGGCACCCGAGCATCGGGCAGGTAGTACATGTAATCCGGCTCATCCCAGGCACCACCTGCGATGTGACGCCGCTGACCCGTTGCATTCCAGGTCCATTCCTTGACGTTACCGGCCATGTCATAGGCACCGAAGCGCGAGATACCAGCATACTCGCCCGGCGGTGCCAATCCACGGCCGGAAAAATTGCCCGCGCGCCGGATATCGACATAGATTTCACGCGCAAAACCGGCTGCGCGACGCCAGTGATACAGAGTGGGCAAATCCTTGCCCAAGAAACGACAGTACGCAGCTGCCTCGTACCAGTTGATACCCGCGACCGGCAGGTCCTCGGCCCCATCAGGAGACCGACCCAGTTCCCAGCCGGCCGGGCCGGGACGACCGGTGCGATCGCGGAATTCGCGTTGCACGCGCTCCCAGCGCAATCGGCCTTCGTCCAGGGCATCGCGCCAATAGCTGACATCTTCGTAGCCACCGGCGGCCACGAAGCTAGCGAACTCCCGGTTGGTGACCTCATGGCGATCAATCCAGAAGCCTGCGAGCGAATTGGAGTCCTCGGCCAGACTCTCCCTTCCGGCGGGTACCCACACCATGCCCTCGATCTTTTCATTTTCCGGCGCCAGCTCAATGGCCAAACTGCGCCATTTTGTCGAGAAAGTACCCTCACCAGTAACATACCCGTCCGCCTCGGCTCGCCACTGCAAGTGACCGATCGGCAGCAAAACCCCCTCCAGTGGCGTGGTGCCGAGCTTGCGCCAGGGTTCATCGGATGCTGCATACGGCTTGAAGTCAATGCGGACGCCAGCCGGGTCGGATTCGATCGTGACCGGCACCGTTGCTGCTGCATACAGCTGTTCCAGGTCCCGCTGATCCGGTGCCAGCGCAAGCGCTTTTTCGGCCAGCATGAAGGCCTCGACGAAGCGAAACTCTCGGTTGAGCTGCTCAATCTCGATCGATGCTTCCTGACGAGCCCAGACCCGGTCCTGGCGATACTCAACCAGCCACGCCCCACCCAACACGGCGACTAGAACCAGCACGGTTGTCGGGACGAGCACTCGCGGAGACGCGATCCTGCGTCGCCAAGAGCCGGATTGGGCCAGCTCCCCGACCGGCACCACCGGAGCAATAAAGCGGTAGCCCTTGCCGGGCACCGTCTCGATGTACTGGGGATCATGGGCCGAGTCACGCAAGGCCTGGCGCAGCTTGCGCACCACGGTGTAGAGATTGTCTTCGAGCAGGCCGACATGATCATCCGGCCAGAGCGTGCGGTAGAAGGTGTCGTGAGGCACGATTTCGCCCGGGCGCTCGAGCAGCATGGCGAGCACCTTCAGCGGCATTTCCTGCACGCGCTGCCGCCTGCCTTTCCGTAAAAGCAACAACCGCCGGGAATCAAACTCGAATGACCCGAATCGCTTCCTGGGCATCGGACCTGGACTCCTCCCGCCCCTTGCACCGCCTGCTGGAATCCTAGCATGCACGGTCGGCAGCGGCATCCGCCGACCATCCGCATGCCCAACAAGCTGTTTTTGATCTATTTTTCAGTTCAGACCCCAAGTTCAGGCCGGGTTCATGGCCTTCCTCGACGGCTCATGGTGGGATTGATCGCGAGCCTGTGTGAAGACGCAACCAATCCTGAGGAGGCCTCCGATGAGATCGACCCGCTCCACCCATGTACTGGTCAGCATCGCCACCGTGATTTGCCTCGCCGGCATATATCTCCCGGCGCACGCCGACGACCTGGCTTTCGCCATCAACCCGAACGACCCGGATCTGGAATGGCACCCCTGCCCCGAGTTCTTTCCGGACGAATGCGGCATGGCCATTCTTCAGGGCAATCCAGGCGCGCGCTATTCGGATGTGCTGCTGAGACTGCCTCCCAACTCCACTATTCCCGAACATACGCACACTTCCGCCGAACGCATGGTGCTCATCGCCGGCGAGCTTCATATCCACCCGCACGGCCAGGACAGCGTCGTCATGCGAGATGGCACTTATGCCTACGGTCCGGCCCGCGCGCCCCACGCCGCCGAGTGCAAGGACGAGGGGTACTGCTATCTGTTCATCGCATTCGAGGATCCGGTCGATGCGTTTCCCGTCTGGGCCAGCCTGGCCGGACTCTGGGATGACCCCGCCACGTCCGGACAGGGCTGGACGTTCCAGGCTGCCCCCAACGGGTTTTACGGTCATTTCTTCGGCTATTCCCCCGACGGCAACCCGATCTGGCTAATCACCGAGGAAGTCATCGACGACATCGAACTGGGGCAGGAAGTGACCTACAACCTGCGCCACGGCGTAAACGGCACGTTCGAACAGCCGGTATCGCCCGAGGACCTGGAGTCATGGGGCGAAGTGCAGTTCACCTTTCACAATTGCCATGAGGCCACCGCAGTGATCTCGGGCCTCGATGGCAGCGCCACGCACCAGTTACAGCGAGTCGCGCCTTCGGTGGACGGACTGCATGCCTGTCAGTGAACCCCGCCGTAACTTCTTACACAGCACATACCAAGGAGATTGACCCATGAAACTCCCCCTGCCTTCAATCCTGACCCTGAGCGCCATGATGCTGGTCCTGGTTGCCTACCATGCGACGGCCGACGAACACGTCTTTGCCATCGACCGGGACGACCCGGACCTGGAATGGATTCCTTGCACGGACGTTGCCGACTTTTTCCCGGCCGACTGTCAGGCCACCGTTCTGCAAGGCAATCCGGGAGAACGATACGCTGACGTGCTGATGCGCATACCGGCCAACGCACTTATCCCCAATCACTATCACACCTCTGCCGAGCGCATGGTACTGATCGCCGGCGAGCTCCATATCCATCCCGACGGTCAGGATACGGTTGTCATGACCGAGAGCTCCTACGCCTACGGACCGGCACTGGCCCATCACAGCGCCGAATGCGTAAGTGATGTTGACTGCTACCTGTTCATCGCTTTCGAAGAGCCGGTCGACGCAATTCCGGTGGAAGACTGAGAAGACCGGAGTCTTCCACGCAAACTTTCGCCCGCTCGCACAGGTTATCCGCGAGCGGGCGAAATTGCGGCGACCAGCAACAGCGACGCGTATCGGCCAATCAATTCCAAGCCGGCGGGTATATGGATCAAACTCTGCTGTCGCGGTGCTTACGGGGGTTCAGGCAACTGGCTGGCCGGCCAGCTCAACCCCGGATGGCGGCTTGCACAAAGAGCTACATCTCGTCGGGAATATCCGGTTCCACCAGCAGGGCCAGCAGATCCAGCGACTATTGCCACCCCAGTTTGAAGGCCTCGGGCGGAATGACGTCGGGCAGACCTTCCTGGGTGATTTCCAGTTCGGTACCACAGGATACGGCCCGGAAACTGACGGTCATTTTCATTTCACCGGGCAGGTTGGGGTCGTCGAAACGGTCAAGCGAGACAATGTGTTCGTTAGCGATCAGTTCGAGATACTCGCTGCCAAAGGAATGCGCGGTGCCGGTGCCGAAATTGATAAACGACATACGGTAGCTGCCGCCTTCTGTGGCATCGAGATGATCGATCCGGGCCACGCAGCCATGCGGCGCGTTCCACTTGACGATGGCTTCGGGTTCGAGCAAGGCACGGTAAGCCCGCTCCGGCAGCGCAGAACACGCGATGGATATCGATAGTGCTGGGCAAGGGAGTGTTCCTCCCTGGATCAGCACTTTCCATCCAATCGTTTCATCAAGCCCGCCTCCGAAAGGCACCGTCAGCGCTTGCCGCGTATCAAACCGATAATGAGAAGCAGGATCACCGCGCCGATCATGGCCGTGATGATGGCGTTGACGATGCCCGCACCGATCGCGACACCGAGCTGGCCGAAAAGCCAGCCGCCGATAAACGCACCAATGATGCCGACAACGATGTTGATCAGAATACCCTGACCACCGCCTTTGACGATCAGTCCTGCCAGCCAGCCCGCGATACCTCCAACGATCAACCAGATCAGAATGCCTTCCATAGCAACATCTCCCAGGGTTCAAATGAACGCCGTCACGAACATGCACCGCCGACGCTGACTCCGAAGATATCCTTGTTCACCCTTCAAATGCAATCGTGCCTTGGTTATGACTTGCCGACTGTCCGCAAGGTGCAAACCCTGGATGGCAGTCCGGAAGTTCGGCGCGCGTTGAAGACTTGTCAGGCCGTGATACCTTGCCTCACTGTTCAAACTCGCTTTCGATGCAATCGAGTTCAAGTAGCTGGCGCTGGCCTTTTTCGCGGATGAAGGCGCCGATGGCCATGCCCATACCGCACCACAGCGCGGCGAAGACGAGTGCGCCGGCGCGGCTGCGCAGGAACGGGCCGATCGGGGCCGGATCCAGCCAGGCGGCGATCAGCATCCAGATCATGACGAACACGAGGATGAGAGCGGACATCCAGAAAGCCATCCGGCCGGCGCGCATACGCATACGGGCATCGCGTCGGGCATGATCGAGCACGGCGGAGGCCGATTCGTCGACTCTCCACCGAGCCTGCACTCGCAACCGCACTGAATAGATCGCCGCCATGACAAATACGGCGGCAAAAAAGCCCCAGTAGATCCATTCCATGGCTCCGGAAAGCCAGGTGAGCGACCAGGCCAGTAGGCCGGCCACTAAGGCCAGTGCAAGGAACTCCAGCGCAGCCATGGCCCAGCGTCGCCGCAGGCGCTTTTTCAAAGTATCCAGGGACGGCGTGGACGTCGGGCCGACCTGTTGCCAGTCGGCGCGGAGTTGATCCATGGGATCGGATTGATATTGGTTCATGATGACAAGTTCTCGGTCAGGCGGGCACGGGCGCGATTGATGCGCACGGCCACGTTGTTTTCGGAAGTCTGGAGGATCTCGGCGATCTCGACATGCGAGAACCCTTCGAGGAACAGGGTGATGGCTTCGCGCTGACCCAGCGGCAGCGACTGGACCGCCGCAACCAGGCGGCGCTGGCGCTCGCCATGCTCGGCGTGGCTGTAAGGACAAGGCTTCGGGTCGGCCGTCTCCGCCGCCAGCGGGGTGGACTTTGGCAGGCCGGCCCGGCGGGCGACATGACTTAACGCACGGTTGCGAGCAATCCGAAACACGTAGGCTTTCAGTCGCCGCTGATCATCAAGGCGCGGCAGTGCCTGCCAGATAGCCGCGAGCATGACCTGCAGCAGGTCTTCGCGCAGTCCGGCATCGAATTCGAAGCTTCCGGCCAGGCGCCACAGGGCCGGCCCGGCGTTGAGCACGCCCGGGCCGTCATTCAGATCGGTCCAGTGAAACGCAAAGCGGGCCGCGTCAGCCGAACCTTCGGCAGGAATGGCGGCATCCAGAGCCAGCCAGTCCTCGCCGATGCGCACCTCGGTCCAGGCGTGGCCGGCAAGCATGCCATGGGCGTAGACGTAACCGGTAACGTATCGCGCCGGAATGCCGACGGCCCGGTCCAGCGCGGTCAGCAGCACCGTGTACTCGGTGCAGGTCCCGCGCCGGTTGGCCAGCACCTCGCTGGAACTGGCCAGCACAACGCCGGCATCGAACGACAGGTGATCGGCCACACAGCGTTGCAGTTTCAATGCCGCCTGCCAGCGGGACGCTCTGGCGCGGCTGGCGGTGTTCAACGGCCAGCACCAGGCGCTCAGCTTCCCTAGCCAGGACCCGCTGGTGTCGACTTTCCATGTCCGGCCAGCCCAGTCCGGGATTGCGATGGTGCAATTCCAGTTCCAGGTACTACATCCGGCGCGGCGTCGGCAACCGCACGCCGGTTTTCAGTATCGTCGCCTCGAAGATCTCATCGGGCAGCTCTGCCCCCGACCGGGCAAGGGCAGCGGCAACCTCATCAGCGATCACCGTTTCGGTGATGCCGAAGGGACCGGGCATGCGCGTAATCACGTTGCGCCCGTTGGGGTCAATCACCCGCGTCAGGGGCGCCGGCAGGCCCGGCAGGTATTCCTCGACCAGGCGCAGCGATTCTTCGCCGACGGTTTCGAAGCCAACCAGTTCGGCCCGCACCTCGCCGATCTGCATGGTCATGGCGACAAACGTTTCGTACCGAATGGAATCGCCGGGACTGGACAGATCGGCCAGTAGATCAGCGACCGCAGCAGGGCCTTTCAACGGCCCGGACAATGCGCGCCGCCAATCCGGCACATCTGGCATTTGCGAACGCGTGACCCACTCATCTCCGTCGCGATGGGCCTCGGTAGTCATGAGCTGATCGGAAGTCTGGATATCCGGGCGCACGGCGAGCAATTCGCCCTCGGCTCTTTCAATGCTTTCCTGGTAGGTGCTGGTCTCGATGCGAGTGTCGAGCCGATTGATCACCATCACCACCGACTCGCTGGTCACGCGTTGTTCATCGCGTCGGCCATGGACCTCGTGAGCCGAACCGACGGCGGTTCCGTCGATGCTCAGCACGTGCCGGCGCTCGCTGGCGGACGGGGCGGTCAGGGCGTAGTCGCTGGCCAGCAACAGCAGCAGAATCAAGGCCGCGCTCAAAGCTCTTTCGATGGTCATCGTGAGTTTCCTCGGTAGTTGCCGCAGTGGGATCTACCCATACAGTCACGATGTCGGCGCAAACCTTACACCCAGCTTGTGGCGGGCCTCGTTGTGCGCCATGGGCGAGCGAAATCAGCAAAGCCGACCTCGCGCCATTTGCCTTGCGAGCCTCGGATGCCGGTTCCTCGACGCTGCAGACGGCGCGGCCACTTTCGGCAAGTCATGCCTGGAGTTGGGGCGAGAACCACGACCAACGCTCTCATGCCCGGCCGGTGCGGTAGATTTCATCACCGAAACCGACCAGATACACCCCGACTGGATGCGGACCCTTCCCGGCTAAACCTTACTCAACCCTTCAGGGCCTGCAGCGCGGGCAATTCCTTTCCTTCCACGTATTCCAGGAACGCACCGCCGGCGGTGGAGATGTAATCGATGCGGTCGGCGACCCTGTATTTCTCGATGGCGGCGATGGTGTCGCCGCCGCCGGCGAGGGTGAAGCCTTCACAGGCCGCCACGGCGTGGGCGATGGCCTGGGTGCCGGAGTGAAAGGCCTCGAACTCGAAGACGCCGAGCGGGCCGTTCCAGATAACGGTGCCGGCCTGGCGGACGATGCTGGCAAGTTGGCCGGCGGTTTCGGGGCCGATGTCGAGGATCATTTCATCGGCATGGATTCGGCCGACGTCGCGCAACGATGCGTGGGCCTCCTGATGGAAACGTTCGGCGGTCAGGACGTCGGTTGGCAGCGGGATGGCCGCCCCTTTTTGCTCGGCACGCTTGATCAGGTCTTTTGCGGTATCGACCAGATCCTTTTCGTACAACGAGCTGCCCACCTTGTACCCCGCAGCCGCCAGGAAAGTGTTGGCGATGCCGCCGCCGACGATGAGCTGGTCGACCTTGTCGATCAGGGCTTCGAGCACCTGCAGCTTGGTCGAGACCTTGGCGCCACCGACGATGGCCACGAGCGGGCGTTGCGGGTTGGCCAGGGCCTTGTCCAGTGCCTCGACTTCGCGCGCCAGCAGCGGGCCGGCACAGGCTATTTTTGCCTGGCGGATCACGCCGGCGGTGGAGGCTTGGGCTCGGTGGGCGGTAGCAAATGCATCAAAGACCAGAACATCGCACAGCGCGGCCATCTTCCTTGCCAGCGCCTCGTCGTTGGCCTTTTCACCTTTCAGGAAACGGACGTTTTCGAGCAGGACGACATGGCCGGGCTTGACGTCGACGCCGTCGATCCAGTCGCGCTCGAGCTCGACCGGCTGACCCAGCAGTTCGCCCAGGGTATCGGCAACAGGGGCCAGGCTAAAGTTCTCGTCGAAGCTGCCCTCCTCCGGCCGGCCCAGGTGCGACATGACCATCACCGCCGCACCGGCATCAACGCACTGGCGGATGGTGGGCAGTGCAGCCTTGATGCGCGCGGCCGAACTGACCTTGCCGTCGCGGATGGGCACGTTGAGGTCAGCGCGCACAATCACGCGCTGCTGCTTCAGTTCAACCTGGTCGAGCGTTTTCATCACCTGCTAATCCTCAATTTTCACCACAGAGGCACAGAGACCACAGAGAAACTCACTGAGCATTTTTCCTTTGTGCTTTCTCTGTGAACCCTGTGTCTCTGTGGCGCAGTTCCTTTCGGCCTAAACCCGGCTCAGCGCCAGCGCGGTGTCGAGCATGCGGCAGGAAAAGCCCCACTCGTTGTCGTACCAGGCCAGTACCTTGACCAGGCGTCCGCCGGAAACCTTGGTCAGCGTCGAGTCGAAGATCGAAGAGCGCGGATCGTGGTTGAAATCGATGGAGACCAGCGGCTCGGTGTTGTAGCCGAGGATGCCGGCCAGTTCGCCCTCACTGGCTTCCTTGACGACCTTGTTGACCTCGTCGACCGAGGTGTCGCGACTGGCGATGAAGCTGAGATCCACCACCGAGACGTTGATGGTGGGCACGCGCATTGCGAAACCATCGAGCTTGCCATCGAGCTCGGGCAGCACCAGGCCGACGGCGGCGGCCGCACCGGTCTTGGTCGGGATCTGGCTCATGGTGGCCGAACGGGCGCGCCTGAGATCCTTGTGGAAGACGTCGGTGAGCACCTGATCGTTGGTGTAGGCATGGATGGTGGTCATCAGGCCCGATTCCAGGCCGATCTTCTCGTGGATGGGCTTGACCAGCGGCGACAGGCAGTTGGTGGTACACGAGGCGTTCGAGATGATGTCGTCGCCTTCCTTCAGGATGCCGTGGTTTACACCATAGACAATGGTCGGCAGGTCCTTGCCGGCGGGTGCGGAGATCAGCACCTTGCGGGCACCGGCTTGCAGGTGGGCCGCGGACTTGTCCTTGCTGGCGAACAGCCCGGTGCATTCCATCACCACGTCCACACCCAGCTCGCCCCAGGGCAGCTTCGAGGGATCGCGCTCGGCCAGCACCCGAATCTTGTCGCCGTTGACCACCATGTACTCGCCTTCGACCTTGACCTCGGCATTGAACACACCGTGGGCACTGTCGCGACGTGTCAGGTGGGCGTTGGTCTCGGCATCACCCAGGTCGTTGATGGCGACGATCTGGATGTCGTCGGTACGGTTGTACTCGTACAGGGCACGCAGGACATTACGGCCGATGCGGCCATAGCCGTTGATGGCGACTTTGATGGGCATGAGAGATTCTCCGCAGCTTTTGTTTTTGGGGGGTACGGGAATTGTACTGCGGCGGGGACCGCAGGGCCAAGGGAAGTTGGACGACGGTGAATGGGAAAATGGGTTAATGGGTGAACGGGGGGCGAGCCATGACCCTCGGGTACCGCAACCCGTTGACCCGTTGACCCGTTGACCCATTCACCCGTTAACCCGCTAACCCATTAACCTTTCTTCATCCAATCACTTCGCGCGCGGCGGAGGCAACGGCCTCGGCGGTAAAGCCGAACTCAGTGAACAGTTCGCCGGCCGGCGCGGACGCGCCAAAGCTGTCCATTCCGATGACCTTCCCGTTCGGACCGACGATATGGCGCCAGTACAGGCTGATACCGGCTTCGACGGCCACGCGGGCGGTCAGGGCACCGGGCAGAACGGATTCACGGTAATCGGCGTCCTGGCGCATGAACAGATCGGGGTTGGGCATGGATACGACGCGCACACCGATACCTTCGGTTGCCAGGGTACCGGCCGCAGCCATGGCCAGACCCACTTCCGAGCCGCTGGCAATGATCGCGACCTTCGGATCGCCATTTCCGGGATCGCTGAGCACGTAGCCGCCGCGGGCAATGGACGCGATCTGTTCGCTGTTGCGCGGTTGGTGCGGCAGACCCTGGCGGGTGAGCACCAGTGCGGTGGGGCCGTCGCGGCGCGCCAGGCCGGCGGCCCAGGCGGCGGCGGTTTCGACCTTGTCGGCCGGACGCCAGACATCCAGGTTGGGAATCAGGCGCAGGCTGGAGACATGTTCGACCGGCTGATGGGTCGGGCCGTCTTCGCCCA
>SKXY01000224.1 GCA_007128175.1 Wenzhouxiangella sp.
ATGGCGGAGAGGGAGGGATTCGAACCCTCGGTACGGGGTTACCGTACACTCGCTTTCCAGGCGAGCCCATTCGACCGCTCTGGCACCTCTCCGTAAAACTGGCTACATGTTGTCATTTGGCTCCAGCCTTCGAGTTTACTCGGGGGCGAGCCTCCCCAATTATGCGACCGGAGCGTTTTTCTGACCGCAAGCGGTCAGAATGAAGTGCCGGTCGCATTCATCAGCCGAGCCATTCGACCGCTCTGGCACCTCTCCGTAAAATCGGGCTTTATTTTGTCGTTCTGCTCCAGCCTTTGAGCCCGCTCGAAGCAGGGCCGGTTGGTGCAAGCCGGCTATTGTAACGTGAGTTCAGGTTTTGTTGCACCCCAACTGGGAAATTCCAAATGCCAAGCACCAAAGTGGGAAAATTCCAAATACGAATCACCAAATCCGAAACAAATTTGAACCGGCTCCAGGCGGTGCTCGTTCACTCTCGTGGTGAGCGGTACGGTGCTGAACGGGTGGTATCGTGTAAACTCAGGCGATGCCGGATTCGGGATACCCCGGAGCCGGTTTTCATCGTAATTGGCCCACCTCGCAAGCAGGTTTTTTGAGTGAGTTATCAGGTTCTTGCAAGAAAGTGGCGGCCGCGGAATTTTTCCGAGCTGGTCGGGCAGTCGCACGTGGTCAAGGTGCTGGGCAATGGCCTGGCCGAGGGGCGTGTGCATCACGCGTTTCTGTTTACCGGCACCCGCGGGGTGGGCAAGACCACCATCGCGCGCATCCTGGCCAAGTCGCTCAATTGCGTCGAAGGAGTGACGGCCCAGCCCTGCGGTGAGTGCGAGAATTGCGTGGCCATCGACGAGGGGCGTTTTGTCGATCTGCTCGAGATCGATGCCGCTTCGCGCACCAAGGTCGATGACACTCGAGAGATTCTTGACAACGTACAGTACGCACCCACTCGTGGTCGCTTCAAGGTGTACCTGATCGATGAGGTGCACATGCTCTCGCGTCACAGTTTCAATGCCTTGCTGAAAACTCTTGAAGAGCCACCCGAGCACGTCAAGTTCGTGCTGGCGACCACCGACCCGCAGCAGATCCCAGTGACCATTCTCTCGCGTTGCCTGCAGTTCAACCTCAGGCGGTTATCGACCGAGGAAATTGGTGGCCAGATGCAGAAGATCCTGTCGGACGAGGGGATCGAAGCCGAAGAGGGTGCCCTGGAACTGCTGGCCCGGGCTGCCGACGGCAGTATGCGTGACGGCCTGAGCCTGCTCGATCAGGCGCTGGCGGGAGGTCAGCAACTGGAGGAGGCCGAGGTACGTGAAATGCTTGGCAGTGTCGAGCAGCGTCACGTGCATGCCATTGTCCAGGCGTTGGTTGATGATGATGCAGCGGCGGCCATTGCGGCAGTTGGTGAAGTTTTTGCCCAGGCCCGTGATCTGGGGCAGCTCTTGTCCGACCTGGCCGAAACACTGCACCGGATTGCCTTGATTCAGCAGTTGCGTGATTATCGTGATGACAGCCGGGCCGACTGGGATGAACTGGTCGAGCTGGCCGGCAGGCTCGATCCGGAGGATATTCAGCTTTACTACCAGATTGCGGTAACCGGCCGGCGCGATCTGGCGCTGGCGCCCAGTGATCGCAGTGGCTGCGAGATGACGATACTGCGCATGTTCGCATTTCGTCCGGCGGGTGATGATGGCGCGCAGCCGGCTTCCGGCACGCAGGGTGCAGGGCATTCGGCCCCGCCGGTGTCCGGCGCAGATGCTTCCGGAGCGGAGGCTTCGCAATCGGCAACGGAGGAATCGCCGAGTGCATCGGTTGCCGAAGTGCCGTCCCGCCCGGAACGTGATCGTGAGCTGACTTCGGAGAGCTGGCCGCAGGTGCTGAAGAGGCTGCCGTTGACCGATTCGTTCCGCACCGTGGCCGGCCTGATGGTTGTCAGGAGCGTTGACGGACCCCAGATCGTATTCACGGCCGCGCCCGATGATTTGATCATGATGACCGAGCGTTTCCGTGGAGCGTTGGAAAAAGCTCTGGGTGACTGGCTTGGTCGGTCGGCGCGAGTCGTTGTTGAGCCGGCAGCTGGCCAGGATCTGGATACGCCGGCTGAGCTTGAACGCACCGCGGCCGAGCGCAGCCAGGCCGATGCCGAGGCGGCCATCAAGAATGATCCGGTCGTTCGACGCCTGGTTGAACGCTTCGATGCCGAAATCGTACGCGAGTCGATTCGCCCCCTGAATACACGGAGTCACTGAAATGAAAGGCAATATCGGGCAGCTGATGCAGCAGGCCCAGAAGATGCAGGAAGGCCTCAAGAAGGCTCAGGAAGAGATGGCCAGCCAGGAAGTGACCGGCGAGGCCGGCGGCGGACTGGTCAAGGTGATCATGAATGGTCGTCACGAGGTGCGCCGGGTCACCATCGATCCGGATGTGGCGGATGACAGGGAGATGATCGAAGACCTGGTCGCCGCGGCTGTCAACGATGCGGTCAACCGTGTACAGGAAATGATGCAGGAGAAGATGAGCGGTCTGACCGGCGGCATGCCGATGCCCCCGGGCTTCACGCTGCCCTGAATCCGGTCCTTTTCGTGAATCCGCCGGCGTGAGTCACGATCCTTTCGACCAGTTGCTGGAGGCCCTGCGTTGCCTGCCCGGGGTGGGCTCGCGTTCGGCACAGCGCATGGCCTTGCACCTGCTTGAGCGTGATAGAGAGGGCGGGCGTCATCTGGCCGAGACCTTGGCAGCCGCCATGCGCGATATCCGCCGTTGCAGCCTTTGCCGCAATTTCACCGCCGATGAAACCTGCCGGATCTGCGCCAGTGGCAAGCGCTCCAGCGAGGTGCTGTGCGTGGTGGAAAGTCCGGCCGATGTGCTGGCGATCGAGGCAGCGACTGGGTTCGATGGCCGCTACTTCGTGCTACTGGGACGGTTGTCGCCGCTGGACGGCATCGGTCCGCAGGATCTCGGGCTGGATCTGCTGGCCCGCCGGCTCGACGAGGAGGGGGTGGCCGAAATCATCATCGCCACCAATACCACGGTTGAGGGCGAGGCCACCGCCCATTACCTGCGCGAGATGGCCGAACACCGCGGCATCCGCACCTCGCGCCTGGCCCAGGGCGTGCCGCTGGGCGGTGAGCTCGAGCATACTGACCGTTCCACCCTGGCCCACGCTTTCAGCTCCCGACTGCCGATGCGCTGAAGCAACCCTCACTTCCCGTGGGGCGGCCTGATGAAGACGATCCGTTGCGCTTGCGCTCCACGCATTCTGCGTCCTGCTTGGCCACTATGCAGATCTTCGGCGTGCGAGGTCCCGGACATCGCTTTCGCGATTCCGGGACGACGATGTATGGGGCTGCCTGCCGGCCGGAACGCATCGGGACGAGGTTTGAATCAATCCCCAAGACCGGGCACAGGCAAGCTGCCTGTTCCCTCTCCCTTCTTCCCTCTCCC
>SKXY01000095.1 GCA_007128175.1 Wenzhouxiangella sp.
CTGGCTTTGAGCGAGGCGCGGCGTGAACAACTGACCGCCGCCGCCACCCTGTTCAAGGCTCTGGGCGGCGGCTGGAGCGAGAGGAAATAGTCATGGCGAGACGCACCCGTGAAGAGGCCGAAGCTACCCGCGCCGCCCTGCTCGATGCTGCAGAGCAGGTCTTTTTCGACAAAGGCGTGGCCCGAGCCTCGCTTCAGGAAATCGCTCGCACAGCTGGCGTGACCCGCGGTGCCATCTACTGGCACTTCGATGACAAGGCCGAACTGTTCCGGGCAATGCTTGAACGTGCCCAGCTGCCCTTCGAGGAATTGATCGAGGCCATCCCCCCCAACGAACGAAGCTCGAACGTGCTGGATACGATCCGCCTGGCCAGCCGGGTCGCCCTGGAGCGCATGGAACAACCGCGGCTTCGGCGCATCCACGGCATACTGATCCATCGCTGCGAGATCTTCGATGACATCGACCCCGTTTCCATGATGCGTGAGATGTCGACAACAGCGGCGGCCAACACGCTCAAGCATTTTCAACGCGCCGAAGCGGCCGAGGAACTGCGGTCGGGACTGGATGCAGAAACCGCCAACCTTCTGTTCCACTGCACCATGCGCGGGCTGGTCCACAGCTGGCACCTGGACACCGAAGCCTTTTCGCTGTCCGAACGGGGCGAACGGCTGCTCGACCAATGGTTTGTCCTGATCTCCCGATCCGATTGATCAGAACAAGAAGATACTTACCCAGAACCAGAACGGCACCGTGGCCGCCGAGAGCAACACGCCCCAGGCGACCAGCGCCGAGGCCAACGGCGGCGCCAGGCGGGCGGCCGACAGCATTGCAGCGGCGGTGATCATCGGCGGCATGGCCGCCTCGAGAATCGCGACTTGTGCGATGTCCGCGCGGGGATCGAACATCCAGACCATCAACAGGGCAAGCGCGGGCAACACCAGCAACTTGCCGACCAGTCCAATGGCCAGGGGGGCACGGTGCTCGGGGATCAGCTTGAGCTTCAGACTCATGCCGATGGCCAGGGTTACCAGCGGCAACAGCATGTCGGCAAAGGTCTCGACCAGCCCCCATAACCATTCGGGAAACCAGTCATTGCCGAGCGCCAGTGCTCCGAACAGGGCGAGAAAAGGAGGGAAGCTGACGACGCGCTTGACCATCAGCCCCATGGAAGGCTTCTGACCAGCCCCGTACCAGGCAAGCACGAACAACACGTGACTGCACACGATGAGGAAAGACCCGAACTGATCGTAGACCACGGCATAGCGCACGAACTCCGGCCCCATCAACCCGGAAATCAACGGGTAACCGAGAAAAGAGGTATTCCCCAGCGGGATCAGCACCAGCAACACGGCCGTTGCCTCGCGGCTTAGATTCAGCCAGCGCGCCAGCGGCAGCACCAGGGCGATTGTGCACCCGAGCAACACCCAGGGCACGATTACCAGCGGCAACAACTCCCGGCTCGCCTCAAGTGTTGGCACGTGGATGAAGATTAACGCCGGCAGGCAGATCAGGATCACCACTTTGTTGAGCACTTCCGGCGCCGAGACCGGGAACACTTCCCGCCACGCCAGAATGCGCCCGACGATGATCAGGGTGATGATGATGAAATAGGCAGACACCGCTAACCGGAACATTGGGATCGGCCGTGTATCATAGTCCACCATGGCTGGGAGCGACGTCGGCAAGCAATCCATTTCCAACCGGCAACGCATGGTCTGGATCGGCCAGACTTTCGTTGTGCTGGCCCTGGTCTGGCTGGCGCTCAACGGTCTGGACGGTTGGTGGTTCGGTCTGCTGGCCGCATCCGTCGGCGCCGTGGTGGGCGGACTTCTGGCCTCCGGTCAACCGCATCCCTGGCGGCCCCATCGATTGGCCGGTTTTGCCCTGTTTTTCCTGGTCGAATCCTTCAAGGGCGGCATCGATGTCGCCTGGCGTGCCTTCCGTCCCGATCTGCCGATCAACCCCGAGTTCCATCGCTGCCGTCTCGATCTGCCCGAGGGACAACCCCGGACCTTGATGGTCAGCGTGATCAGCCTGCTGCCGGGAACGCTGAGTGCGGATCTTTCCGATGACGGGCGCGAACTGATCATTCATACGCTGATGCCCGAGGCGATGGATTCAGTCTGGCGACTCGATGCCCGCATCCGCCATCTCTTTTCGTTGCCCGCGGCGGAGGCTGCCGACGAATGAGCCAGATCCTGGGACTGGCGGTTCTCTTTCTTCTGCTCAACCTGGTCGCCGGGATATGGCGCGTTGCGCGTGGACCGACCGCGGCCGATCGCATGCTGGCCGCCCTGCTGTTCGGTTCCACCACCGTGGCGGTGCTCTTGCTCATGGCCGAGTGGATGACCATGCCCGCCCTGCGTTCGGTGGCCTTGCTGTTCGTCATGCTCGCCGGCATCGTCACCATCGCGTTTTTCGGATTGCCCGCCGGAAAGGACGAGCAATGAACTTCCAGGATGGAATCGCCGTTGTCCTTCTGATTGCCGGCTGTTTTTTCTACCTGGCCGGAACGGTCGGCCTGTTGCGTTTCGGCGACGTGCATTCGCGTTTGCATGCACTGACCAAGGCCGACAACCTGGGACTGATGCTGGTGTGCGCGGCGCTGGCCGTGCTGGCCGCCGACTGGCGGATCTCTGCACTGCTGGCCCTGATCTGGCTGCTCGGCCTGCTGGCGGCGACCGTATCGGCGCACCTGATTGCGCGCCATGCGCGACGTGGCTGGGAGTAGCTCATGGATACCGCTCACCTCGTTGACCTGTTGCTTGCCGTGGGCATGGTGGTGCTGGCACTGCAGGTGGTCTCCGAGCGCGCCGTTCTCCGATCCATCATCCTGTTCGTGGTTTTCGGCCTGGTCATGGCACTGGCCTGGACCCGGCTGCAGGCGCCGGATCTGGCCCTGGCCGAGGCCGCCATCGGCGCCGGTGTGACCGGTGCACTGATGATGATGGCCTGGCGACGGTTGTTGATCATCAACCCAGACCAACCCGCCGACACACCCCGTGGACGCTCCCGGGTCGCCGTACCCGTGGCGCTGCTGGCCGCGGCACTCGTGGCTACCATCGGCCTGTCGGCACTCAACATCGACCCGCATGCCAACGGCGCCGGGCTGATCGCACTCGACGAGTTGACCGATACCAGCCTGGGTAACCCGGTGACCGGCGTACTGCTGCTTTTTCGCAATCTCGATACCCTGCTGGAAATGGCCGTGCTGCTGATCGCCCTGCTCGGGGCCCGCGCCGTCAGCACCCCGGCCCACCCGAACGAAGCGGCGGTGGTCGAAACCAGCGCCCCGCTGGTCGGCGCGCTACTGGCCATATTGGTGCCGCTTTCGATTCTCATCGCCACGCACCTGCTGCTGGCCGGTACCAACGAGCCCGGCGGCGCCTTCCAGGCAGGTGCAGTACTGGCCGCGGGCGGCGTGGCGCTGGTGCTGACCGCAAGACTGCAGCCCGGCGAGCGGCCGGGCGTTGTCACGCAACTGGCGGTCACCGCCGGCCTGCTCGCTTTCGTCGGCATCGGAGTCGGCATCATGGCCTTCGGAGAAAAGTTGCTGGTATTGCCCGGCACCTGGGCCATTTACGTGATCGAAACGGCCATGATGGTGTCGATCGGCCTGACCCTGGCATTGCTGTTCGCCGGGGCACCAGCACTGGTCGGGAGGCCCAAGTGACAGAGATACTGTTCGTGCTGGCCGCTTCCGTAGTCTTCGGCATCGGCGTTTGGGGCCTTCTGATCGCCGAACACCTGCTGCGCAAACTGCTCGCACTCAACGTCATGAGCAGTTCTGTATTCATCATCATGCTGGTGGTGGCCGGGGGCGGCCCTGACGGACCGGATCCGGTCGCCCAGGCACTGATCCTCACGGGCATTGTCATCGCCGTGGCCGCCACTGCCTTCGCGCTGGCATTGATGGTCAGCATTTACCGCAAGACCGGGCGCGCCAGCATCACCGAAAAGGGTGACGATGATCGCTGAACTCCTGGCCGGCCTGGTCTTCATTCCGTTGGGCGCCACCCTGCTCGTGCTGTTGCTGCCACGCCAGGCCCGGGGCTATCTCTGCTTCACTGCCGTGCTGGCCCTGCCCCTTTGCCTGATGCCGCTGACCCAGGCCGTCTGGGCCGACGGCGAGATCACTCTGGCGCTGGCCGAGTTCACTCCGCCACTGGGCATTGTCTGGCGACTGGACGGACTGGCGCTGATCATGCTGTGGCTGACCGCCATCGTCGCGGTCCCGGTCAGCCTGCACGCCCTGACCAGCTTTCCCCCGGGCGAGCAGACTGGACGGGGATTCTGGCCGCTCTGGCTGATGCTGCTGGCCGGTATCAACGCCCTGTTCCTGTCGGCTGACCTGTTCAACCTCTACGTCACGCTGGAGATGATCACGCTGGCCGGCGTGGCCATGCTCGGCATCGGCGGCAACGCGCTGGCACTGAAAGCGGCCATGCGTTACCTGCTGCTCGGCCTGCTGGCATCGCTGCTGTATCTCCTGGCCGTTGGCCTGATCTACGGCCAAACCGGCGCGCTCGATATCTATCTGGTCGGCGAGCGACTGGAAACCGATCGCTTGGCGGCCACCGCGCTGGTGCTGATGATCACCGGCCTGCTGGTCAAGTCGGCCATCTTTCCGATGCACGTCTGGCTGCCGGCCGCTCACGGCAATGCACCGGGACCGGTCAGCGCGATTCTTTCGGGCCTGGTAGTCAAGGTCTCGCTCTACATGCTGATTCGCATCTGGTTCTGGATGGCGGGCGACTGGGAACTGCCGGCGGCCGCCACCGCACTGGGGCTGCTGGGTGCCGGAGCCATCCTGTACGGCTCCCTTGCGGCCCTGATCCAGCCGCGACTGAAGATGGTGATCGCCTACTCCACAGTGGCCCAGCTCGGCTACGTCATGCTGTTGTTCCCGCTGGCCAGCATCAACGCCTTTCACGCCGCCAGTTACCAGCTCCTGGCCCACGGCCTGGCCAAGGCGGCGATGTTCCTGGCCGCAGCGAATATCCTCTGGAGCATCGGCACTGATCGCCTGCACGCGCTCACCGACCTCAATCGCAAGCTGCCAGTTGACCTGTTCGCCCTGGCCTTGGCCGCCGTCAGCATCATGGGGCTGCCGCCAAGCGGCGGCTTCCTGGCCAAGTGGTTGCTGCTGGAAGCAGCCTGGCAGCAGGGGGCCTGGGGCTGGTTGATCCTGATTTCGATCGGCAGCCTGCTGTCGGCCGCCTACCTGTTCAGGGTCATTGCCCTGACCTGCTTTCATCCCGAGCGCCGGCACGTGCCGACACGCTGGCAGTCCCCGCCGTCCAGCGCCAGCATCGCCGCGCTGGTACTCGCGCTGCTGGCGATCGCCGCCGGATTTACATCAGCGCCCATCCTCGGCCTGATCGACGACAGCCTGCCACCGGGAGGCATCTGGCCATGACGACAGAATGGTTACCGCTGGCCATGGTGCTGGTGTCGCTGATTGCCGGCGTCATCATCTTTCTTCTTGGCGAGCAGCGCCAGCTCGCCCGAACCCTTCTCAACCTGGGTGCCGCCTTGGTCAAGCTGGCGCTTGTGGCCTTCCTGTCCATGCTGGTCGTCACAGACCGCGCACCCGAATTTCGCCTCGCCCTGTTGCCGGGGCTGGACCTGGTGCTGCGTGCCGATGCGCTCAGCCTGCTGTTCACGACGCTGTCGGCGGTGTTATGGCTGATCACCACCGTCTATGCCATTGCCTACCTGGAACGTTCGGAGAACCGGGCCCGTTTCTTCGGTTTCTTCAGCATCTGTGTGGCCTCGACCATGGGTATCGCCATGGCGGGCAACCTGTTTACCTTCTTCATTTTCTATGAACTACTGACCCTGGCGACCTGGCCGCTGGTGGCGCACTCGGGCAGCCGGGCCGCCATACTCGGCGCCCGCACCTACCTGCGCTACACCCTTGGTGGCAGCGCGGTATTCCTGGTCGGCCTGATCTGGCTGTATGGACTGGCCGGAAGCCGCGACTTCATCGCCGGTGGGCAGCTCGACGAGATCGGCATCGCCCAACACCTGGACCTGCAGATCATCTTCGTCATGCTGGTCATCGGCATGGGGGTAAAAGCCGCACTGGTGCCGCTGCACTCCTGGCTGCCGAAAGCCATGGTGGCACCGGCGCCGGTCAGTGCATTGCTGCATGCAGTCGCTGTCGTCAAGGCTGGAGCCTTCGGGCTGGTGCGCCTGGTCGAGGATGTTTACGGTCCGGAACTGGTTGCCGAACTGGGCATGAATCACCTGCTGGCAGTGGCAGCGGCCGTGACCATTATTTATGGCTCGGTCATGGCGCTGAGGCAAACCGACATCAAGCGGCGCCTAGCCTTTTCCACCGTCAGCCAAGTCTCCTATATCGCGCTCGGCATTGCCGTTGGCGGCGTGATGGCCACGACCGGCGGCATGGTCCACCTGGTTCACCAGGGGCTGATGAAAATCACCCTCTTCTTCTGCGCCGGCATCTTCGCCACCGTGCTGGGCGTGAAATGCATCGACCAGCTCGACGGCCTGGGCCGACGCATGCCTTGGACGACCCTGAGCTTCACCATTGCCGGGCTGGGCATGATCGGCCTGCCGCCCATGGCCGGCTTCGTCAGCAAGTACTACCTGGGTGCCGGCGCCATCGCGGTGGGCGCCTGGTGGGTCATTCCGGTCCTGATCGCTTCGACGCTGCTCAACGCGGCCTATTTTCTTCCCCTGATCAAGCGCATGTGGATGCATCCGGAACCGGGAGAATGGCCGCATCCGGTGAACCTGAGCCGTATGGAAACCGGGGGACTGGTCATCCCGACTGTCATGACTGCCATCATCTCGGTACTGACCGGACTGTTCGCCGCACACCCCCTGAGCCCGCTGAGCTGGGTGATGGGCATCGTCACGGAGTATTTCCCGTGAGCATGTTGATAACGATCGTCCTGCCCCTGGTCGTGGCGGCATTGATTGCTGCTGGCGGACCAGCCGCGCGACCAGCCTGGCGGCTGGTACCGATCCTTCCATTGCTGCTGGCCTGGCCCCTCATGGCAGGCGGTCGCTACGAACCCGACTGGTTGCTGTTCGGTTTCACCCTGCGGGTCGATGAAGTCACCGCCGTCTTTGTTGTACTGCTCGGTCTGGCCTGGAGCCTGGCCGGTTGGCAGGCGATACGCGACATCGACCATCACCAGCGCGCATTCTGGATTGGCTGGCTGCTTTGCCTGAGCGGTATGACACTGGCCACCTTTTCGGCCGACCTTGTCGGCTTCTACCTGGGTTACGTGGTCCTGAGCCTGTCGGCCTGGCTGATGATCGTGCAGACGCGCAGTGATGAGGCCTGGCGCGCCGGACGCATCTACCTGGTCATGGCCTTGCTGGGCGAGGCGGCGATCCTGGCCGCCGTGCTGCTGCTGGCCGGCCACTACGGCAACTTCGAGCTGGGACTGCTGGCCGAGGGCGACCCCGAACGCCATCACATCATCGCCCGCTGGCTGCTGCTGGCCGGATTCGGCATCAAGCTGGGCATCATCCCCCTGCACATGTGGCTGCCTCTAGCCCATCCGGATGCACCGGTGGCCGCCAGCGCAGTCCTGTCCGGCGTCATCGTCAAGGCGGGCCTGCTCGGCTGCTTGAAACTGTTACCACGCACTGGCCTCGAAAGCGAAGCGACGGGCCAGATACTGTTTGTGCTCGGCTTGTTCACGGCTTTCGGTGGTGTCCTTCTCGGATTGACCCAACAGCGTCTGAAAACCGTACTGGCCTACTCGACCATCAGCCAGATGGGGCTGGTGCTGGTCGGCTTCTCGCTGCTGTACCTGGTACCTGAACCGGAGTTCGGTCTGCTCTCCATGATCGGGCTTCTTGTCATGCACCACGGCTTCAACAAGTCGGCCCTTTTCCTGGCCTGCGGCAACACACCGGGCGCCAGCCGCATCCGGCTGCTGTTGTTCGCCTTGCCGGCCCTGGCACTGGTCGCAGCGCCATTGACGACAGGCTTTCTGGCCAAGCACTGGCTCAAGCAAGGGGTGGATGGCCTTGATGGCGCATCGGCCGTTTACTACCTGCTGGCATTGACCTCGGCAATGACCGCGGTCTTGCTGTGGAAGGCTTGGCAACTGGCACGTGAGACTGACAGCGATCCCGGGCCCGTGCATCCCGCTTGGCCCGTTCTGGTCGTCCTCGCCACGCTGGTGCCATGGACATGGGCCATCCTGGCCGATCTCGTCTATCTACCAGACCTGGCAGGGCTCTGGGACAGCCTCTGGCCACTGTTGCTGGCTGTCGTGCTTGTCACGGTTCACGCACGCTGGGTGCGTTTTCGTCCGAACATTCCGGAAGGGGATGTTGTTGTGCTGTTCGAAGCGCTTGCGAGGAAACTGGGTCGGCTACCACCGGGATTGCCGTCCAGCGATCCAGGAAGACGGGTGATGCGGCGCTTGCTGGTTCGAGCGGATGTGCTGGATCGGCATCTCAAGGAGTTGCCATTGGCGGGGTTGGTGATTCTGTTGGTTGGGGGGGTGCTTTGGTTGTTGGTGTTGATGGGGGTGGTATGAGCGGCACGCGACCGTCACGGGGATTGCTGAAACGCTAAAGCGTTTCAGCGAGCTCGCGGCTACGCCGCTCGGTTCGAACCCTAAAGCGGGCTGCTGGAAGGATTCTGGCTTCGGAGAGGGGAAGGTGGTGCTCGGAGGTTGCTGGCTTCGGTTAACTGGGTTCGAATCTTGTGGGGAGGGCAAATTAAAAAGGCCCGCTCTGACGAGCGGGCCTTTTTAATTTGGCGTCCCCACGGGGATTCGAACCCCGGTCGCCGCCGTGAAAGGGCGGTGTCCTAGGCCTCTAGACGATGGGGACTGAAACGCGATGGTTTTCAGCCATACAAACTTTTTGGTGGAGCCAGGCGGGATCGAACCGCCGACCTCTACAATGCCATTGTAGCGCTCTCCCAGCTGAGCTATGGCCCCACAACAAGCCGGGCATTCTAGACAAAGACCCCGGATCTGTCAAACATTTTCGACCGGTTTTTTGTCCCTCAGTGCATGCCCAGCACAAGATCGGCGAAGTCTACCATACCCGCCCTTCTTCCGGTAATCCGCGAGGCTGCCGCGAGTGCACCGCGGGCAAAGACCTGTCGATCCGTCGATCTGTGAGTCAGCTCGAGACGTTCGCCATCACCCAGAAAAAAGACTGTATGTTCACCGGCCACATCGCCGCCGCGAATCGCCTGGTAGCCGATCTCGGCTTGATGGCGCGCCTGTCGACGGTTACTGCGATCATTGACGCCGCTGGACTCGAAATTCAGCCCTCGGGCTTTCGAGACTTCCTGCCCCAACCACCTTGCTGTTCCGGAGGGAGCATCCAGCTTGCGTCGGTGATGCGCCTCGAGAATCTCGATATCAAACCCCTCACCCAGAGCACTGGCGGCCTGACCCGCCAGTCGAACCAGCAGGTTCACGCCCAGGCTGAAGTTGGCCGCATGGCAAACCGGAATATGTTCAGCCGCTTCTTCAAGTTTACGCTCGAGCGCCGGATCAAGTCCGGTCGTACCAGTTACCAGGGGCAAGCGCCGCCGCACGGCGAACTGGATGACCCGGGCCAACAGCGCAGGATGGGAGAAATCGACAATGACATCGGCCTCGACGTCGGGCTCGAAAAACTGCTGCCGGCTGGCCTTGCCAACAAGCAGGAAATGGGAGTTTGAGGCGATCACTTCGCCAATGGTTCGACCGACGGCGCCACTGGCACCGCTGAGAAGAATCTGCAAGTTCATGCCAGAAGGTTACTGCAAGCAGGCCGCCGGCGCCACGAGAATTCCTTGGTTCCGGGCGGGTGGAAACGTAAAACGTAGAACGTGAAATGGGGGCATTGCCGTGCCGTCCTTGTCGCGGGGGTGGCCAAAGGCGGGGACCGGCGCCGTCGGCCCGCACGCAGCGGATCGAAATCCGGGAGTTCACCCCCGTTTTACGTCTCCCGTTTCCCGTTTACTAATGAGGTCGTTAATCAGCAGACATTCAGCGCTTCAGAGCCGGCCTCCGGCAAGGCGCGCGAGCGCCGGCATAGTGGGGGCCTATGTCAAGTGAGCGGAACACGCGCAGCCGGCCCCGTGCCGAGTGCTTTTTGCCTTCGGCAAACCGCAATCGGCCCGTGGCCTGCGCTGCCGGTGGCCGGCTCTGATGCGCCCGCAGGGCTTGTCTGCTTATTAACGACCTCATTAGTAATGTCCGAGCAGGGCACAGCCATCGTTGGATCGCACCCAAGCGGTGCGGCTACCTTCGAAACGCCTAAACGAGCAGGCGAATTAAAATCCCATCCGATCAAAGAAGCTCTTGACCTTGTCGGTCCAGCCGGTTGACTGCGGATTCTGATCGGACCCTTGACCCATGGTCTCCTGCAACTGTTCAAGCAGATCCTTCTGTTCGCGAGTCAGGTTGACCGGGGTCTCGACTGCAACCCGGCACAAGAGGTCTCCGGCCGAGCGGCTGCGAACCGACTTGACGCCCTTGCCACGCAATCGAAACAGCTTGCCAGACTGTGTTTCGGATGGGATCTTCAGTATCACGGAGCCATCCAGTGTCGGCACCTTGAGTTGCCCACCCAGCGCCGCGGTGGTGATGGTGATCGGCACCTCGCAGTACAAATCATCACCTTCGCGCTGGAACAGCGGATGCGGACGCACCTGGATATCCACGTACAGATCACCGGCCAATCCGCCTTGCGCACCGGCCGCACCCTCTCCGCTCAGGCGAATACGGTCACCGGTATCGACACCGGCCGGGATCTTGACCTGCAGGGTGCGTGTTTCGCGCACCTGGCCACTGCCGTTGCAGTCATCACAGGGGTCCTGGATGGATCGGCCGGAGCCATGACATGCCGGACAAGTCTGTTGAACGGAGAAGAAGCCTTGTTGCATGCGCACCTGGCCCTGACCTCCGCAAGTCGAGCAAACTGACAGTTTGCCGCTTTTCGAGCCGGAGCCGTCACAGGTCTCGCATTCGCCCAGCGTCGGCATGCGGATTTCCTTTTCCACGCCTGCCACCGCTTCCTCGAGATCGAGGTCGAGGGTATAGCGGATATCCTGCCCGCGACGTGAGCGTTGCTGGCGACGGCGACCGCCGCCACCGAAGATGTCGCCGAAGATGTCGCCGAAGATATCGTTGATATCGCCGAATCCGGCTTGTCCGGCACCCGCACCGGCACCACCGCCCATGCCGTTGACGCCGGCGTGGCCAAACCGATCATAAGCGGCACGTTTCTGCTCATCCTTGAGCACATCATGCGCTTCACGCACTTCCTTGAACTTGTCCTCGGCGCTGGGATCATCGGGATTGCGATCCGGATGATACTTGCGCGCCAGGCGGCGATAGGCCTTGCGGATCTCGTCCTTATTGGCGTCACGCGATACGCCGAGGGTCTCGTAGTAGTCTGCCGGCATTCCGTTTTGGTTAGCTTGTTGACTGGTTTGCTGGTTGGCTGGTTAATCACCGGCCATCTTCAAAATGTCATCCCGGAAACCGCGCAGCGGTTGTCCGGGATCTCGCACTGTCCGGATCGGCGCTGTGCGCCGTCCGGGATGACATGCGCGATTTGAAATCAAATCGCGCATGTCACTTCTTGTCTTCGTCGTCTACTTCGGTGAATTCGGCGTCGACGACTTCTTCGTCGCCCGAACCTTCAGCCGAAGCGTCGGCCTGCTCGCCGCCGCCCTCTTCGGCCTGAGCCTTTTCGGCTGCGGCCTTGTAGAGTTCGGCACCGGCCTGTTGCAGTTCGTTGACGGCGTTGTCGATGGCTTCCTTGTCGTCGCCCTTCATGGCTTCCTCGACCTTGGCCAGCGCGTCATCGATCTGCTTCTTGATGGAGTCATCAAGCTGCTCACCGTGTTCGTTGAGGCTGGTGCGGGTGGCATGGGCGATGCTGTCGGCATTGTTGCGGGCCGAGACGAGTTCGTGGAACTTCTTGTCTTCCTCGCGATGGGCCTCGGCATCCTGCACCATCTGCTCGATCTCTTCCTCGGACAGGCCGGAGCCGGCCTTGACCTCGACCTTCTGTTCACGCCCGGTGGCCTTGTCCTTGGCCGAGACATGGAGAATGCCGTTGGCATCGATATCGAATGTCACCTCGATCTGCGGCACGCCACGCGGTGCGGCCGGGATGCCCGTGAGGTCGAACCGGGCCAGCGATTTGTTGGCCGCAGCCTGTTCGCGCTCACCCTGCAATACGTGCACGGTCACGGCGCTCTGGTTGTCGTCGGCGGTGGAGAAGACCTGCGAGGCACGTGTCGGGATGGTGGTGTTCTTTTCGATCAGCTTGGTGAACACGCCGCCAAGGGTTTCGATGCCCAGCGACAACGGGGTCACGTCGAGCAGCAACACGTCCTTGACGTCGCCCGACAGCACACCACCCTGGATGGCGGCACCGACGGCGACTGCCTCGTCGGGATTGACATCCTTGCGCGGCTCCTTGGCAAAGAACTCGGCAACCGCTTTCTGGACCGCCGGCATGCGCGTCTGGCCACCGACCAGGATGACCTCGTCGATCTCGTCAACTTTGAGGCCGGCATCCTTGAGCGCGGTGCGGCA
>SKXY01000310.1 GCA_007128175.1 Wenzhouxiangella sp.
CAGGCGATCACCGGCCGGTGACCACTCCACGCGTTGCACCGAACCATCGATCTCCAGCGGCTCGACCTCGGCGGTGGGGTCATCGACGTCGACGAGCCACAGCCGGCGCGGTTTCCAGTCTTCCTCGTAGATGATCTGGGTAAAACCCTTGTCGCGCTGTGCCTTGAGCTCCTCGGAATCCGGCTCTTGCGAAATCAGTGCCACGCGATCGCCATCGGGGCTGAAGCTGTAGCCCTGCACGCCTGTTCCCACCGAGGCAACCCTGCGAGCCTCACCACCGGCGACCGGCAGCTTGTAAAGCGTGGTCTGATCATCTCCCCTGCGCTGATCCAGGAACGTGATCGCGGAACTGTCGGGCAGCCAGCCGATCGATCGCACGTTGACCTCACCACCAATGAACACCCGGCTTTCGCCGCCTGGATCAACAACCCGCAACTCGCTCCAGGCCGCACCGTCGTCCTCCGTTTTCAGGTCACGCGGAATGACCTGGGTGTAGGCGATTCGTTCTCCGTCCGGGCTGACGGCGATCTGGCCGACCTGCTGCAGTCTGGCGATATCTTCCAGGGTCATGCCGTCGGCTGCAGCGGCCGGCAGGTAGACCAGTGCAGCCAGAAAGGCCAGGCTTCCCGTTGTGCTGCGAAACACTCCAATCATGTGATCTTCCTCTCATTCTGAAACTGGTTGAAACCCTCGAAAGATAACAGAACGCCTTCGACGTGACCATGAGCCATCCGGGTCGGTTAAACTCTCGATCAATGAAAGCCTACCTGACCAGAATCGTTTTCGGCATGACGCTGCTCCTGCTCCCGGTCATGCTGATCGCGGACGCCGACACGCCGCACTATCGTATCGAGGTGATTGTTTTCGCTCACGCTGACGGTCGCCCCGATGCACGCCATGTGCAGTATCTCGAAGACTTTTCCGCGCTGACTGATCCTCTCGCCCTGGCCCGAAAGGCCAGTGCAGCACCGGCGGAGGATCCCATCGATGAGCCGGTGCTGCCCGGATCCGCACAGGTCGGACTGCCTGCGGACGGCGCCGACGACGAGACCTTGGCGGGTCGGGGTTTCGACGAGATGATGGCGGAGAGAACCCGCCAGGCCGAACTGGAAGCCATGCTCGAACTCATCGATACGCTGGACGGGCTGGAAGAGGGCACGCTGATGCCTGAATTGCCGACCTGGCCCGACCGCTACCTCGCTCTCGAGCGGCTGTCGCCGAAAATGGAACGTGCGCTTGAAAGGCTGGAAAACAGTGCCGGTCACGATGTACTTGCCTGGCGTGCCTGGCACCAGCCCCTGGCCAGGGGTTTGGCAGGCGAACGTGTTCGCATCCATGATGACCAGCCAGTGGCCGCCGACTGGCTGAAACTGACTCCGGTCGGCTTATCCATCTCTGAAGAAAGGGACAGCAAGGAGTCAGAAACCCTGACGCCTGCGTTTCACTACCGTCTCGACGGTGGCATTCGCCTTCGCCAGCGGCAGTTCATGCACCTGGAAAGCGACCTGCACTGGCGCACTGAACAAGTGTCATCACCATGGATGCCGCGCCTGGAACTCCATGACGAACCAACCGGCGGATACCAGCTTCACAGATTGAACCAGAGCCGTACCGTCCGTCCCGACCGCCTGGAATACTTCGACTCGAGCTGGCTGGGCATGCTGGTGCTGATCGAAGCGATCGAGCCCCTGGACGGCAGCGACATCGATCATGACGATGACGATTTCGACACCGACATGGATTGATTCGGGGGCGGCACGGTGAGAGAAAAGCTGTTCAGCAGCTCCGGAATCGAGCGAGCCTACCAGGCCCTGGTCAACGAGGAAGATGCCCGCGTCTGCAAGGACATCAATGAAGATGCCTGCCGTGTGGTGCCGGGGAATTTCTTCCTGCAGGTCATCACGCAGTTTTTCACCAAGCTCGGCGACGCCATTGCCAACCCGAAGACCATTCTGGCCTGGATGCTCAGCGCATTGGGTGCTCCCGGCATTTTCACGGCCTTCCTCGTGCCCATCAGGGAATCGGGCTCACTGATTCCTCAGCTGATCATCGCCAGTTACGTTCGTCTGCAGGCCATCCGCAAGTGGACCTTCGTTTCCGGCTGTGTGCTGCAGGCCCTTGCGGTATTCGCCATGGCGGCGGTGGCGGTCAACCTGACCGGCACCGAAGCCGGGCTTGGCCTGCTCGGAGCACTGGTCGTTTTCAGTCTCTCGCGAGGGCTGTGCTCGGTCGCCTCCAAGGACGTACTCGGAAAGACCGTTCCCAAGACCCGTCGCGGGCGTGTCAGCGGTTGGTCGGAATTCCTGGCCGGCCTGGTGACCATCGGCGTCGGCGCACTGTTGCTGATGGACATGAGAGATCCCGGCGACATGGGCACTTACCTCATCCTGCTCGCCATTGCCGGTGGCTTGTGGCTGGTCGCGGCGGCGACTTACGCCATGATCCGCGAGTTTCCGGGTGCCACCGAGGGCGGCGGCAACGCGATCACCGAGGGAATCGGCCGGTTGCGATTGCTGCGCGACGATCCCCCGTTTCGGAATTTCGTCATCGCCCGATCACTTTTGCTCTGCTCGGCCCTGAGTGCACCGTTCTTCATCATGCTGGCCCACGAACGGACCGAGGGCGCCCTTCTGGTACTGGGACTATTCGTCATCGCCGATGGCCTGGCCAGCCTGGTCTCGGCCCCGTTCTGGGGGCGTTTCGCCGACGCTTCCAGCCGCAGGGTCATGATATGGGCCGGTGGCGGGGCTGCCCTGACTGGCATCCTGCTCGTCGGCATCGTCAATGGCCTGCCGGCCCTGGCCGATAGCCAGTGGCTTTATCCATTGTTCTTCTTCCTGTTGGCCGTCACCCATGCCGGTGTCAGACTGGGGCGCAAGACCTATGTTGTCGATCTTGCAGGGGGCAACAAGCGAACCGACTACGTTGCCGTTAGCAACACGGTCATTGGCGTAGTTTTATTGCTGGCCGGTGCAGTGGGCGCGTTGACCACGATCCTGCCGGTCAGCGGCGTCATCCTCATCCTTGCCGGCATGGGATTGGCCGGTGCCCTGCTCAGCGCCCGACTGCCGGAAGTCACCTGATATGCGTCGCAAATTCCCCCTGTTCAAGGTTATTTTCACCCTCCTGGCACTGGTAACAATTGCCTCCGCCTTGCTGTATTTTCATATCACCCGCCAGGTCGAACGGGAACTGATCTCCCTGGCCTCGCAGGTCTCACCAGTCGGGAGCCTGGAGTGGGGCAGTATCCAGTTACACCCCTCCGGACAGCTCCGTATCCGGGACATCGGATTCCAGCCGCACATGGTCGCCGGCAATGTACGCATCGGCCAACTTGCCTTTACCGCGCCAAACCTGATCGATCTGATGCAGGCCACGCGGGAGTTCGGTGATGGCCGTCTCCCGGCATCATTGGG
>SKXY01000147.1 GCA_007128175.1 Wenzhouxiangella sp.
CTTACCGTTGGTATTCTTGGCTATTTAATTGTTTCAGAGTGGGAAGTATTGCGTTCTGTGCTGCAGGATATACGGCCGAGGATATTGATTTACGCTTTCCTTATTTATTCAATGATATTGTTGCTCACTTCATTAACGTGGTCTATGATAATGAACAGCCTTGGTCATCCTGTAGCTTTTAGAAAACATTTTCTTGCTTTTTGTATTTCAGCCTTAGGCAAAAGACTGCCTGGAACGCTTTGGTATTTAGCTTGGCGGGCGAATTTATATAAGGAGGATGGTTATCCGGCGAAGTTTATTATATTAACCAGTGGTGTAGAAATGATCACGATTGTTGTTGCGGCAACCTTCGTTAGTCTGCTTTTTTCTATCCCACTCATTTCACAATTTCAATACAGCATTATTGGTTTTGCTATTGTTATTCTTACCAGCCTTCTTTTATTACACCCAAAGGTGAGCCGTTGGATTGTTAGAAAATTGGATGTCGAACTATCCAGTTTTAATTACAAAGATATATTGAAATGGACTTTGATTTATATTCTGATCTGGCTTCTTATTGGAAGCTTGTTATTCAGTTTTGGAAACCTGTTTGTTGAGCTGGACATTTCCACCCTGGGTTATTTTATTGGTGCCACTGCACTGACGGGTGTTTTATCAAGGCTTTTCTTATTCTTGCCAAGTCATTTTGGTTTTGGTGAAGTAAGCCTGAGTTTGTTGTTATCTGGCATTATGCCATCGTCGTTAGCTGTAGTGGTAGCCCTTTCAAACAGAATTATCATAACTTTTTTTGAGATTGTTTGGGCATTGCTTGCAATCATAATTAAACGAGTTCTTGATAAAATAACCCGAAATGATTATTGATGCGAAAACAGGTTTGGTTATAATGAAAACATGAAATCACTAATGATGAAAGGAATAATGATGAAATATCTTCGTATAACGGTAATTTGCTTATTGGTATTGACTCTTGTTGTAAGTTTCAATCCAACGCAGGTAGCGATTGCCCAAATGTTTAGCACATATAAATCTTCTGTCACAGTTCAAAACTTAAATAATGAGGTGGTAACTGTCACATTGGAGTATTATTCCGGTGATGGTTCTGTGGCTCATAGGATAATAAATGATACAATCGCAGCATTTCAGGTTGTTGAGTATGCCACATTACCTGTATCTTCCTTTGAGGGCAGCCTTGTGATTTCTGCCGACAAACCAATCGGCGCTGTTAGTATGCTAGATGGGGATGGCAAGGGTAGAGGTATGTATACTGGGAGCACATCTGGTAGCACAAATGTTGTTCTGCCTTTTATGATGAATAATTGGGGTGCTAGCAGTTGGAATACCTATTTTTCAGTACAAAATGTTGGCGCAACAGAGGCTACAGTCAATGTGAATTATGCATTTTGCCCAGGTTCAAGTAATAAGACTGTAACAATCCCACCTAACGCAATGAAAATTGTTAACCAGGCTTCAGAACCTTGTTTGAGTGGCCATGGAAGGGTTATTACCTCAGCTGTTGTTACAAGTAATCAACCAGTGGTTGTTGTTGTTTCCCAAGAAAGCACGAGAGTAAATTCTGCCTTAGTGTCAGGTGGTTATAGTTCTGGTAGCACAAATCCGGTGATTCCATTGGTAAACTCAAATAATCCAACACCTGATGCATGGAGAACAGCTATAGCCATGTTTAATTTAGATCCAGTTCAGTCCACAACAGTAACCTTGCAGTATGTTCGAAAAGATGGTTTTACATGCCAAGAAACTCGGACGATAGCACCTAATTCAGCTACTGAATTTGGCGGTAATGCATTTATCCTTGGTAGTCCTGCATTAACTTGTCCAAAAGGAGTTAGATTTATTGGCGCAGCATATGTTACAGGAAACTCCAATAATGTAGAGTTAGTAGCTACTGTAAACCAAGATCGAGGCACACTTGCCAGTTCCTATAGTTCATTTAACAGGGAAGATGGCACACCTAGAATTGCTTTTTCTCGATTTGTTAACCGCTACGGTGGCGCTCAAGATTGGGATTCAACTTTTACTGTGATGAATGTTGGCTCAAGTTCAACATTTGTAGAATGTGAATATACAAATTCATCTTATACATCAAAACTTGGTGAAATTGAGCCAAATGGTGTAAGAGAAGATCTGCCTCGTTATCAGCTACCTGCGAATTATTCGGGTGGTGCCATATGTACAGCTTATACAAATGCGTCATACACCACTATTGATTATTCGGCTAGCATCATCGGTATAGTCAATACCAGAGGACATGGTGTTGGATTTAATGACCTGATGACAACATATGAAGCAGTTAACGTAGATCTCATTCCCTAATGGTTTAGGTTGAAGAGTTGACTTCAGGTTTGCATAGGCAACGAACTTATTCTATAATAACTGTAAAATCACTTTCAACTATAGAATAAGATTAGGATTATGCGAATTAAGTACATTGTAAAAATAATTATATTTTCCATAGCATCAATGTTGATGTTTATGGGATGCACAACTTCAAAAGAAGTAAGTATCAATGACACTGAAGGGGTACCTGTTGAAAGTGGGTACCCTTCTTCAGTGTCTGTGAACAATGATGCTGAGGGCTATCCATATCCTGGTTATGAACCGAGTATCGCCACTGGACTTACACCTATTCCTTCCTTAGGAATTGTTCATGGTCGTATTTTATACAGAGATGAACCAGTAGTGGGATATAGTGTTTATCTTGCTGACCTGTTAGCTGATCAAGATGGTATAGAAAGAATTGCCTCTCTAAAACGATCATCCTCTCCACAGGCAGTGCTTGATAAAAATGGTGTTTTTGTTTTCAATGAGGTGCCTCCAGATCGATATGCCTTGATGTTTTCTGATGGATTAAACTCTTATCTATTACTATATCCTGATGTGGAAATAGATGAAGCTATACTTGTAGAAGTTGAAGCAGACGGAATAAGTGACCTTGGTGTATTGAATTATTTAGAGTTTCCCATTGATTGATAAAAAGCATTAGTATTTTAACAACATCCAATCTCACTCTAAGAATTACATTTAATATTAAATATGAAAAAAAATTCTCTGCTTGATTGTGTAGAGTGAGATATTATCAGTCATGATGATTTCGGCTATGTTTTCTTGATAAACTATCAGATGAAGTGAGAGTATAGGAATTCTTATAATGCAGATTTAAAGGTTTTTTTATCTGTTGTTTTTTATCAAGCTAGCAGACCTCATTCGCAGATGAGTAGAGGAAAATGTTTGACAGGTTAAACCAATTTCAGATCAAAATAAGTTACTGATTTAGATATAAATGATTGCTTGACTTTCTTTGGAACTTTAATGTTTAGCCAATCGGAAAATGATTATAAATATTAGAATCTACTGAATAATCGGCAAGAATATCTCAAAATAGAACGCTTTGTA
>SKXY01000019.1 GCA_007128175.1 Wenzhouxiangella sp.
CGTTAATCCTGTAACATTCAGCGAGCCGGAAAGCGCTTAGCTGCAAGGCAGGGCTCGCAGGGAATGCTTATTGCCTTTCCAAGAGCCCTAACGCCGCAGATGAGCGCTTTCCGGCTCGCCCCTCGGGAGCGTGCCTGAGTCGACAGCTCGGCGTTGCGAACCTTGTAAAGGGCTGGCCATTCACTGCGGTTCGCGCCTTGATTTGTCGACTCAGTCACACTCTGAATGTTACAGGATTAACGACGGGGTACACTAGGTCAGGGGGCGGGTTGGTGCAAAGCAACGAGTCAAACGGATTCGCGTCGTACCTTGAGGAGGTCGTCGAGCAGTGCCTTTGCGCTGGTGTGGCGCTGGCCCGGCTCCTTGGCCATGCATTTGAGGATGATGGCCTCAAGGGGTAAGGGAATGTCGGGCCAGAGTTCGGAGGGCGCTGCCGGCTGCTGCTGGACGTGTGCCATGCAGACCTCCATCGATGTCTTGCCGGAGAAGGGCAGTTTGCCGGTGAACAACTCGTTCATCATCACGCCGGCGGAGTAGATGTCGCTTCGCACATCGGCAACTTCGCCAAGCAGGATTTCCGGGGGCATGTAGTTTGCGGTACCGACGATGGCGCCGGTCTGGGTTACATCCTTGCCTTCATTGACGACCTGGCGGGCAATGCCGAAATCCATCAGGCGGGCGTTGCCGCGCGGGTCAAGGATGATGTTGCCGGGCTTGATGTCGCGGTGAAGGACGCCGGCGTCGTGGGCGGCCTGCAGGCCTTGCAGCACCTGCGTGGTGACCCGCAGCCCGGCGGCCAGCTTGAGGCGTCCGGAACGCTTGAGCAACTGGTCCAGGGTAATGCCGTGCACGTACTCCATCGAGATGATGGGCAGGCCGTCGATCTCGAAAAAGTCGTGGGTGCGCAGCACGTTGGGGTGGGTGATGCGCCGTGCCAGTCGGATTTCACTGGTCATGCGATCGAGGTATTCGGGATCGTTGGCCAGTGCCGGCTTGAGCAGCTTGAGGGCAACGACATCGTCGAGCTTGTGATCGCGTGCGCGATAGACACTGCCCATGGCTCCTTCGCCGATCGCATCGATGATTTCGAAGCGGTCGCCCAGCACGCGGCCTTCCTTAAGTTTCTGACGCGGCAGGGTCTTTTGCGCCTGGCTTACAGTGGCGGTGGCGCCGGCGTCGGTTTCTGCATGTGCAGCGGTGAGCTGGTGGAAGCGCCGATTGCCGGAACGGCCCTGGGTAATGGTCGTTTCCATGCGACCAGCCTCGACGGCCGGTTCCAGCTTCTTGTGAGCAACAGGCGATATCAGCATGTGACCGGGACCGGCTTCGCGCAGCAGTGCCTCGACATGGATGACCGGTTTGCCGCTGAGCACGGGGTACCGGGTCGGTCCGAGTTCCAGGCTGGTGCTGTCGATGTCACCGAAAGACAGTGCCATGGCGGCCCTGTCGCCCGACTGCCTGACCTGCTCGAGCACCTCGGCGATCAGGCCGGGGAGCCGGTCACCGTGATTCGTGTCGAGGACCAGCACGACACGGGCACCGCCGCCGGGTACCAGGCTCGCCTTGTGACGCTTTGCCGTGCGAACCAGATCGGGCAGGCCGGCCTCGGTGTCTTTCGGATCACCCGGCCATTCGATGCCTATGACCCAGGCGCTTCCCTTTTTCACTTCGCCGGTCACACCGGAGGAGGGGGAAGAGGTCGAGGAGCCGGCGTTCTCGTCGAGCTGGCGCGAGAGGTCGGTGACATAGCCGGCGATTTCCTGCTGTTCGCGCAGGTCACCCAGCAGGCGATTGAAGGCGCGTGCCAGGGTGCCGACTTCGTCCTTGCGCTTGATGTCGATGGATTGTTCGTAGTCGCCTTGCGCGGCCTGGTCGGCCGCGGTGGCGAGCTGGCTGACCGGGCGGGCGATACGCCGGGCCACCAGCAGTGACAATGCAAAGGCTACGATGATTGCAAACGCGCCACCGAGGATCAGGGCGGTCTGGACGGTCCGGAATCCGGCCAGGCGGGCATCGAGGGAATCGATGGCCAGTGCCGCACCCAGTACCTCACCGCCGGGAGCGGTGACCGGTTCCAGGCGGGCCACCCAGGCTTCGCCACCAAGATCGACATCGAGCCGCCCGACCGCCTGCCCGGCGCGCAGTCTTTCGAGAACGATGTCGGCGTCCTGCAGTTGAGCGAACAGGCGCTCGCTGCGCTGAAGATCCAGCGTGCTGGCACCGAGATGGAGGCTGCCTTCGTCGAGGCTGATGAAGGCAACATCCACGCCGGTGACCCGCTTGATGTCGGCGGCAACATCCTCATCGATGGCCAGACCGGTGAGAAGAAAGCCGATCAGTTCGAAGGCAGTGGTCAGGGGGACGACGGCCACGTTGAACAGGCGATTGCCCTCGCGCCAGGGGCCGTACTCCGGGATCAGGTCCTTGATGACCGGAGCGACCATTGAATGCTCGCCCAGCATCTGGCCGCTGGAGTCGGGCCGGTCGGTGCGTACCAGCACGCGACCGTCGGCGTCGAGCATCATGGCGAAGTCGAAGCCCATTTCCCGCCGCCGGTCATCGACCAGATCGAGAATGGAGTGCCGGTCGATGTCGCCGTCGCCGTCGATCTGTCCGCGCGTGGCCTCGACCAGGTAGGCGGTGTCGTGCGGATCGGCGGCCAGCAGGTCGGTGGTCAGTGCCAGCTCGCGGGCGCTGGAGCGCTGCAGGTAGCGTTGCATGGCCTGGGTCGCTGCCAGCGAGTCGGTGACCGCTTCCGATGCGATGCGCTGGCTTACCAGCCAGGTCGCCCCGATGGCGATGCCGACGGCCAGGCTGACCAGCACCACCGTGACGATTGCGATTCTGGAGGCAAGCGAGTGCATCGGCAGCCTCAGTATCTTCCGCGGCGGCGCATGCGCTGCCGGGGAGGCGTGGCTTCACGCACGGTCAGTTCGAGTTCGGCGTTGTGGATGTATTCGCTGTCGGATTCGAGTGTCATGCGGGTGCGCTTCGGTTCGGACCGTTCATGCCACAGGGTCAGTCGCCCCGGTCCGGGTGGCAGGTCTTCGAGCACGAAGTTGCCGTCGCGATCGGGCTGGGTGAAATGCGGGCCGTCAATCACCACGATGTGGGCCGACATGCGTGAGTGCACGTTGCAGAATACCCGCACCAGGCCGGGGGTATCAAATCGATGACTCTTGCCGGGACTCTCGCCATAGACGCCAAGGTCAAAGGGGTTGCCGCTGGAGTTGGAAAAGACGTTGTGGAGTATGGGGTCTTCATTGGGGAAGGCGACCTCGGTGCCCACCGCGACCGGCAGTACTCTCGGCACGAATTCCCGACGTCGGGTCGTCATAACCAGCGGCTCTTCCGGTGGACTGAATTCACCGGGATCGTCGGCCTCGAAGTAAATCACGGCGTTGGCGAATTTGCGCCGGTCGCGCAGCCGTTCACCGTTCTCGGACAAGAGCTCGACACGACCCTCGATGCGGGCGGTAGCTTGTGTCTCGGTGGCGTCCGGGTCCAAACCTTGCTCGACTTCCGCGAAGCGCCCGTCAGCTGCCAGCGTGCCGATGGCCAGCCATGGTGCGACGAAAAGCGTCAGCCATCTCGCGGTGATGGAGATTATCGATTTGGTGTATTGCATTGGGTAAGAGGATACAACGACTGCCGGGGACACGCAGCGAAGGCATTTGCGCATAGGCACTGCAAATGCCGCACGTCTCCTTAGGGCAATGGCGCTATTGACGAATAACGGCCGGCTTCATCGGCGCCAGCAGGGCCAGGACCTGGTTTTCCAGGCCATAGGGAACCTCATTGGCACGCATGGCCCGCTGGAAGTCCTCGACCAGCGCGTTGAACTCGGCGGCGGTGATATCGAGGGCGAAGTGAGCGCTTTCCATGTCCATGCCCTCGTAGATGCACGGCCCGCCGGCCAGTTGGCAGATCTGTTCGGTGAGATGGAATTTCAGCTCCGGAATGTCGATGCCATCGAAATGATGGGCGATGCGATCGTTGACGAGGAGGCGCTCGACGGCATCGTCGACGAAGTCCTCGATGGTGTCGCGTCCGCCCAGGCGGTCGTAGAGTGACGAGTCGGCGGTGCTGGTGCGCTCGTAGAGTGAGCGCTCGTAGTTCTTGACGTCGGCCGAACCGTCGACGTCGTGGGTGGGGACCGTGCCGCACGCGGCCAGGAGTGCGACAAGACTGGTTGCAATGGTGAAAGGTTTGATCATGTTCATGTCGTTTCTCCTGATTCAGAACGAGGCCTGCAGCGAAAGGTAAGCGGCGTTCGAGCTTTCCTGGAACGGCAGGTTGCCCAGATCGACCCAGGCGGCAGTCACCGAAAAGTGCTTGTTTGGCAGCCAGGCGACGAATACGTCGTAGGCGTCGTCCTCCCGCGCCAGGTCGGGTGCGCCCAGCAGACCGAGGACGGGCTGGTCGGCGAGCCGGTTCGACTGGGTGCGATATTCGGCACCAATGACGACATTGGGATGGACGAACAGGGCGGCCGAAAGCTCGTACTCCAGTTCGTGGCTGTTGTCGCGATCGAGCAGTTCGCCATCGAGGGGATTGACGACCTCGCGGCCGAAGCCCAGCAATCCGAAGGCATTGGCCCGTGTTGCCCGCAGCGTGCCGTTGAGCAGCAGGTTGCGGCCGGCGGGCACGCCCAGAAATACCTTGGTCGCGGACAGGTAGTAGTCCGTCCCGCTGTTGCTGCTGGCGCCGAGCAGTGCGGGTATGCCGACATCGTCCAGGTAAGGCACGGTGACGCCGCTGCCGAAGTCGCGATTGCGCTTGTGCTGGACGCCTAGCGATACCTGCGGCACGAAACTGGCCTGGTCGAACACGGCATCGCCGAACAGTCGCAACTTGGCGCCGACGATGTCCATCTCGATGCTGGCCGAAGCGGGCTGAACGGACCCGGGATCGCCCAGGATGGGTTCCAGGCCGCCGATCAGGGCGGCTGCCGTATTCTCGACGATGCGCTGGTCCACATCCAGTTTCTGGCGGGCCAGTGACACTTCCAGCCGGTCGAAGAAGCCGAGTCCTGCACCCCAGGAGGTCAGAGTGTAGTCGTCGATGCCCATGTAGGTGAAATGGGCCGACCCGCCGATCTCGTCTTCGGTGCCCATGCCGGTGATCAGTGCCCAGGGCGTCAGGCCGCCACCACCGGCACCCTCGAACTGGGTCACGCCGCCGGTGCCGAGCAACTTGCCACCGGCTGCATGGCCCTGGGTGCTCAACAACATCGCGGCCAGGGTAATGATGCCTATTGTCCTCATGCGAAATCTCCTGCTCCAGCGCGTTCGGTTTGATTAACAAGAGGGGCGGTTCGACCCCTCGTTCACATTTCTTTGGCTATACGCATTGACACTGAACACTGGATGCAGGGATTTGATCAGGGAGGGCAACTGCATGCTGATGAAGGCCGACAGCCCGTCCGGAACCGACGAGATTCCGGGAGTCGCAGAGCAGCTTATCGAGCAGATTTGCACATCGGACGAGATGGCGCTGGCCACCTTGTTCGACATGTTTGCCGACCGGGTTTACGCGCTGGCACTGCCGATCGTCGGTTGTGCCGGGCTGGTCGAAGAAGTGTGTTCGGATGTGTTCACCCAGGTCTGGCTCAAGGCCGATCGCTTCGACCCCGCACGAGGTAATGCCGAGTCCTGGATCATGATGATGGCCAGGAGTCGAAGTCTGGACCGATTACGCAAGGAAGCGCGTCACCGGAGCGGATTGCCGCATCCGTTTGACGATACCGTTGCGTATAGTGATCAGAGCCTTGAAGAGCCTTCCGGGCAATTCGAGAGCGACGTGACCGCCAGTGCGGTCAGGCATTCGCTGGCAGCGCTCAATGACGGGCAGCAGCGGGTCATCCGGATGGCTTTCTTCCGGGGCTTGAGCCACCAGGAAATCGCGACACGGCTTGGCGTGCCGCTTGGAACCGTGAAATCTCATTGTCGCAGGGGGCTGGCTCGAATGCGCTCGGCCTTGATGCATTACCATCCGAAGAACTCATGACTCACGATTACGGCGGAAAATCGGCAGTTCGGAGTACGGTCAAGGCGACCGGCGCTTCGCTGGACCCGGAACGAAAGGCCAGGTTGAAAGAAGACCTGTTGGCATCGGCTGGTCGTTCGATGACGGTTGTCCGCCACGACGGGAAGGGCTGGCAGAAGTTCTTGCCCGGTGTTTTCGTCCGCCTGCTTCACGAGGACAAGGTCGCCGGCATTCAAACGGCGCTGTGGCGGATGGAACCCGGGGCACGCATTCCCGCCCACCCGCACCAGTGCGACGAGGAGTGCTACCTGCTGGAGGGCAGCCTGGAACACCGGGACGAGCGCTTCGAGGCCGGTGATTACATGCTTGCTCCGGCGGGCACGCGACATTCGACTATAGGCTCGCGCGACGGCGCACTGATGCTGATTCGGGGCGAGCGCCTGTCGTGGCGCGATCGCATGATGTTGAGAGCGGCACTCACCCTCGGGCGTTGATCTGGCCGTCGATCAGTCGTGCCGTGCCAGCGCCCAGGCGACGTGCTCTCGAACCAGGGCGGAGGGGTGCTCGGCCCGGGTTTGGAGCGCGGCGATGACTTTCGCGTTGGTGGGGGCGTTACCCAGCGCGACGGCCAGGTTTCTCAGCCAGCATTCATAGCCGGTGCGGCGGATCGGGGTGCCCTCGGTGCGTGACAGGAAGGTGGCTTCGTCCCAGCCGAACAGCTCGATCAGTTCGCCGGCGTCGAGGTTGCGGCGCGGCGTGAAATCATCTTCCTGGGTGAATTTCGCGTAGCGGTTCCACGGGCACACGGCCTGGCAGTCGTCGCAGCCGAACACGCGATTGCCCATGGCCGCGCGGAATTCTTCCGGGATCGATCCCTTGAGCTCGATGGTGAGGTAGGAGATGCAGCGGCGGGCATCGAGCTGGTAGGGGGCGACGATGGCGTCGGTGGGGCAGATGTCGATGCAGCGACGGCACGAACCGCAGTGATCGCGCACCGGCGGGTCGGCGGGTAGATCGAGATCGGTGAAGATCTCACCGAGAAAAAACCACGAGCCTTCGTGCCGGTTGAGCAGCAGGGTGTGTTTGCCGATCCAGCCCAGCCCGGCCTTCTCTGCCAGTGCCTTTTCCATGACCGGGGCCGAGTCGGTGAATACTCGGTGATTGAAGGGGCCGATCTCGGCCTCGATGCGCTTGGCAAGCTTTACCAGCCGTTTGCGGATGACCTTGTGGTAGTCACGCCCGACGGCATAGCGCGAGATATTGGCGCGGTCGGCCTGTTCGGCCAATTCCAGTGATTCGGTGGCTTCTTCGGGCAGGTAGTCCATGCGTGTGACGATGACCGAACGCGTGCCCGGGTGCAGTTCGTCGGGGCGGCTGCGCTTGCGCCCGTGGGCGGCCATCCAGTCCATCTCGCCCTGGTAGCCCTTGGCCAGCCATTCATCGAGCCGGGCTTCGTGAACGGCCAGGTCAATGTCGGCGAAGCCGACGGCGGAAAACCCCAGCGCTCGTCCCCACTGGCGAATCGATTCCGCGAGTGTCTCGGGAGAGGCCTCGCTTTGCTTATAATCCGGGTCATGACTCATCACCACGCATTATATCGGCCCGCCCAGGTGGCCGAGCTGGATCGGCTGGCCATAGAAGGGCAGGGCATCGACGGCTATAACCTCATGAACCGGGCCGGCGCGCGCGCCTTTGCTACCTTGATGGCGCACTGGCCGGAAGCCCGGGCCATCACGGTGTGCTGCGGCGGCGGCAATAACGGCGGCGACGGCTACGTGGTTGCCCGCCTGGCGCTCGAGCGCGGGCTGGGCGTGCAACTGATCGCCATGAAGTCTCCCGACGAGTTATCGGGCGAAGCGCGCCGCGCCGCGCGTGACTGGCTCCAGACCGGTGGGAAGATAGAGCCGGCCGACGAGCGCCTGCGCGGTGACGTGATCGTCGATGCATTGCTGGGCACCGGCCTCGACAGGCCGGTGCGCGACGACTACGCTCGCTTGATCGAACACATCAACGACGCCGGTCAGTCGGTGCTGGCCATCGATGTGCCTTCGGGACTGAGTGCCGATACCGGCATGCCGCAGGGCATCAGTGTCAGGGCGGATGTGACGGTGAGCTTCATCGGCCGCAAGCGCGGGCTGTTCACCGGGCAGGCCGGGCGCTGGTGCGGCCAGCGCATGTTTGATGACCTGGACGTGCCGGAAGCAATCTACGAGTCGGTCGAGCCCGATGCCGAGTTGCTCGATCCCTCGCGCCTTGCCGAGTGTCTGCCGCCGCGTGCACCCGATACGCACAAGGGTAACCTCGGAACAGTGCTCGTCGCTGGCGGCAATGACGGCATGGCCGGTGCCCCGGTGCTGGCCGCGCAGGCTGCCCTGAGAACCGGCAGCGGGCTGGTGCATGTCGCCACGCGGGCGGCACATGCCTCACTCGCGGCCGGCGTGCAGCCGGAAATCATGGGCCATGGCGTGGAAGATCTCGATGAACTGCAACCGCTGCTGGCCACCGCCGACGTGATTGCGCTGGGTCCGGGACTGGGCCGCAACGACTGGGCCGGGGCCGTCTGGCGCCGGCTTGTGGCCAGTGACCGGTCGCTGGTGCTCGACGCCGACGGTCTCAACCTGCTGGCCGATTCGCCAATTCAGCGGACTGACTGGATTCTTACCCCGCACCCGGGCGAAGCGGCCCGTTTGCTGGGAGTCGATGTGCCGGAAGTACAGCAAGATCGTTTTGCCGCCGTTCGCAAGCTTGCCGATCGATACGAAGCCACTGTTGTGCTCAAAGGGCATGGCACCTTGGTGGCCGACCCGCGAGGCCGGATCGCCGTCTGTCCCTTCGGCAATCCCGCCATGGCCAGTGCCGGCATGGGCGATGCGCTGACCGGCATCATCGCCAGCATGCGTGGCCAGGGCCTGGATGAATTCGATGCCGCCTGCTGCGGGGTGCTGGTTCATGCGCTGGCCGGTGACCGGGCCGCGAAAGGCCGTCGTCAAATCCTGGCCACAGACCTGATCGATGCACTGTCGCGTGTGTTGCCGGCATGAATGAGCCGCAAACCTTCGAAGCCGCCACCGAAGATGACATGATGGCACTGGGGCGAACACTCCGACCCCTGTTCGCCGCTGGCGGCGTCGTCCATCTCACGGGTGACCTGGGCGTGGGCAAGACCACACTGGTGCGCGGGATATTGCGCGCGATGGGTTTCCGGGGGCGGGTCAAGAGCCCGAGCTATGGACTGATCGAGAGCTATTCGCTCGATAGTCTGGTTGTTCACCACCTTGACCTTTATCGACTCAGCGACGGCGAGGAAATCACCTACCTCGGTCTGGAGGATCTGTTCGAAGGCCCGACGCTGTTGCTTGTCGAATGGCCTGAAAAGGGTGCGGGCTATTTGCCCGCCGCAACCGTCAAGATTGATATAAGCGATCGGCCTGACGGAGTGCGAGAGATCAACCTTGATGTACTGGCGTTGAACGATGATCCTTCCGGCAGCCAGTAGACTTGCGAAGAACCCTTGCCCTCGCAATAGCCGATTGCCGGTCATGGCGCATCGCATGCCGGCAAGCCAATCCAGGGAGTTCTGAATGACTTTCATCAACCGCTCGTGCCACATTCTGATTCTTGTTACTGCGTTCCTTGCTGGCCCCCTTTGGGGGCAGCCCGGGAAAACGGCAGAATTGAACGATTTTCGCGTTCCAGATATCGCATTGCATGAACGGATCGTCGACGCTGAACTTACGCTGGAAGCTTTCGGTCAACGATTCGTGATCGAGCTGGTGCCGAACGACGTGCTCTGGTCCAGGCTTCCTGCCAACCGGCGTGACCATATGCTAGATCAGGGGCACAATGCCTTTTACCGGGGCGGACTGGCCGGGAACCAGGCTTCATGGGCCCGCATCAACCGGATTGGCGGCGTGCTCACAGGCATGTTCTCCGACGGCGAGCAGCTCTACATGATCGACAAGGCCCAAGGCTTCAGCTTGCCGGCCGGTCGCGCGGTGCCGCCTGATGCCACCATCATCTTTCGGTTGAATGATGTGACGGCAGACTGGCGATTCGATGCCGGTGGTGCGGAGCATCACCACCACGAACATCATGGCTCCGGGCCAGCGGCCCGATCGGTTCCTGACAAGACGTCCGTGCAGCGCGGCACGCAATTCGCAGACTACATGGTGCCGGTGACCATCGTCTCCGATACTGAGTTCCAGGATGAACATGGCAGTGACACCGACGCTGTTGTCGTGGGGCGCATGAACCTCATCGACGGATTCTATTCCGGCCAGGTCGGTACCGGCATCCTGCTGTGGCATCACGAAATCCTTGATGACAATGGTTCATTGGCCTCCCCGGAGCTCAGTGATTTCAGGGAGTTCATGTCGTCGGGGGACGGCAGCGGGATTCCTTTCGAGGGACAGGCCCACCTTTTTACCGGCCGCGAGATCGAAGGCGCGGCTGGATGGGCATATATCGACGTGACCTGTAATACAACGTCCGGGGTTGGTGTCAACGAGGACCTGTGGAATGACACGATCAGCGCCTTGTTGGTCGCTCACGAGCTGGGGCACAATTTCGGTGCCGGGCATGATGACGACCCGGATTCGTGCCCCGAGGATACACCTGAAGGCATCATGAACTCCATGATCAGTCAGAACAATGACGAGTTTTCCCAATGCAGTCTGGATGCGATGATACCCAACCTGACTGGCGCCAGCTGTCTGCAACCCAACGCGGGAATCCTGTTTCAGGACCGTTTTCAGTCCCCGAACTAAAGCGTCGGGCGATGCCGGTTGCTGGCTCAGCAACGCAACTCTGGCGTTACTTGGAGCCTATTGCACACGCTCATCGAGTCGGTCGATAAAGCGCCAGATGAGTGCGGCGTTGGCGCCCACGTCGCTCATGCCCACGTGGGGCTTGGAGCGAATGTCGACCTGGCTGCCGCCGTTGTCGGCATGGATGCGGATGACCACGTCGTCCTTGAAGCCGAACCAGAAGGTTTTGATGTCGCCTGATCAGTTTCGACACGTCGACAGTGATACGTTTGTACTCGTCATCTCGATCCATGGGCGCGATCAGGTGTCCCCGTCGGTGTTGTAGAGACGCTCGAAGTCCTGCGGTTCCTTTGAAAGCCATTCGCAGTGATTTCGCAGGTGTTCCAGCTCTTCCTCTGAAGCCGGTTCGCCGGTTAGTTCGATGGGTTGTACAAAAAACCAGCCGGCCAGAATCTTACCGATGGCTGATGGGCCGACCGCTCTAGCTGTGTCCAGAGCATGCTCCATATCACCGGAGAAGGCTGCCGCTGGGTGGGGAAACGTAATGCGGGCGCCATCCAGATCTGCACTATTGACGAGTGATAACCGGTCGCAAAGCTCAATCACGGTAGCGAAAGCTTCTTCGTTGATTCTTTGCTGGCGGTGTTGTTTGCCGGGGAAGTCAAGCTTGCCGAATGCACTGGCGAAGTGAACGAGTTCGTGATGAATGACCGACAGACTGTCCGCGAAGGATGCGACCAATGCCGTTCGCGATGCGGTATCGACCGGAAATACAAAATGCAATTGGGGCTGCGTATCAAACCTGTCGGCCGAAAAGTGATCGACGGCCGATCCAGCTGGAACCAGGCTGATTCGTATCGTTGGCCTGTAGCTGTCGGTCAAACGGCGTTCCGCGATCAATCGGGAGGAGTGATCGAGAAAGTCCTTGATAAGTTCTCTGTGGGAACTTAATGAATCATGCAAAGATTCATTGACGTCGATTATCCATGCAAGATCCACTGTTTCAGGGTTATATTGAAGCAGTTGAAACTGGAGTTCAAGATCAACGGGCTTGTAACCCTGATGTAGCGATCGAATACCAACCTTGCTCGACCACACGGACTGCCGATATGCTAGATATGTAGCACTTCCATCTTCTGACGCAAGAACATGAGAGTCATACTCTGTTGGTTTTGGAAGGCTTGTGCATGAAGCAAGTGAAAGTACTACAGGCAAAAGGACCATGGTTCCGACAGAAAGTAACCAAATGAAAGTATAAACCATTTGGCATACTCGACGCCTGACAGGGTGTGCACAAGCAGCAGGCCATGTGTCAATGAGAAAGGCTAGCCGGAATGCCTTCCGACTAGCCACAAATGTACGCATCATGGGTGGTTTCGTCTATTGCACGACAACAGGTGGCGAGCCTCCGCCTGGATCAACGTAACCTGAGCTGGTGTTCGAGGCAAGCACAGTGCCTGCGTAGTGTAAAGCATTGGTTAGTTGATAGGAGCCGGATTCAGGCAGATCAATCTCAACGTCGGAGTCAATATCAAGCCTTGCATCTTCCAGGTGGGAAAACTGTGTAAGCCAGTTCTGGACCTCACTAGGGTTTAGCAAGGTCAGTAAACCATTGTTAATGTTTCCATTAAAGGTCTTGGCCCCTTGAAGGCCGCTCGAATTACTAACGGAGAGTGTGAGCGAAATAGCTTGATCCGGTATGGAAGCATTATCTCCCACAACCGTTAAGTCTATTTCGGAA
>SKXY01000156.1 GCA_007128175.1 Wenzhouxiangella sp.
ATCTATTTAACTACTTGAATATACGTTGTATTTCCTTCTGGATTCCGGCTGCGGCAGCGGCCGGGTCGTCGGCATCGCGGATCGGGCGACCGACCACGATGTAGTCGGCACCGGCGGTGAAAGCATCGGCAACCGTCAGCGTCCGTTTCTGTTCGTCGACATTGGCGACCGGTCGGATGCCCGGGCAGACCGCGACGAGTCGATCATCAACCTCGCGGCGCAGCGCCGGTACTTCGAGCCCGGAGGAAATCACACCCGTACAGCCGAGCGCCAGAGCGCGCCGGGCGCGGGAGAGGACCAGCGCCTGCACGTCGCACTTGAACCCCAGGTCGTCGAGATCGCCCTGGTCCAGGCTGGTCAGGGCCGTAACCGCCAGGATGCCCATGTCGCCACGGTTGGCGACCGCAGCTTCCAGCATGGTGTCATTGCCGTGCACGGTGAGGAAATCCACTTCACGCCGGGCCAGTTGCGCCGTGGCACGACCGACCGTGGGCGGGATGTCGAACAGTTTGAGATCGGCGAATACGCGCTTGCCGGCCGCTTTAAGCTCGTCGGCCAGTTCGAAGTAACTGCCACTCAGGAAAAACTCCAGCCCGAGCTTGTAGAAGTTGACATGGTCGCCCAGGGTGCGAATCAGGGCCCGCGCCTGGGCCAGGTCGGGCACGTCGAGGGCAAAGATCAGGCGTTGATCAGCGGGAATCTGTTGACGATGGGACATGGGTTCGAAAATGCTCCTTTATGGCCGGTCCGATTCGGTTCGGGTGATGCATGTGCAGGTGGTGGCCGCCGGGCAGGCCCAGACCGTGGCGACGGCAAATCGCGGCAAAGCGTCGCCGGGCGAGCGCTTCCGGGACCACGCTGCCACGCGGTTCGGCCTGGATACTCAGCACGGGGCACTCAATGGCGCTCAGCAGTTCGAGTACCTGGGGTTCGGTGTAGCGGTGAGCCGAGGGCCAGGTCAATCGTTCATCATGGCGCCAGCGGACCCCGCCGTCGACTTCGACAACGCCGCGCCGGGCCAGCAGGAGGGCGGCTTCAAGACCGAGATCGCTGTTGTCGGCGCGAGCCGCCGCGGCGGTATCGAGATCGGCGTGAATCCGCCGTTTTCGACGACGTGATCGAACCACTGCCTTGCGCCATTGGGCGGCAGTCTCGGTCACGGGCATCGAGAGCGGTCCCAACCCTTCGATCAGCGCCAGCGCGTCGATGCGTTCCGGGGCGGCCGCGGCCGTGATCGAGGCGACGGCGCCGCCGAGCGAATGCCCGAGCAGACAGGCCCGATCCCAGTCCAGGGCATCGAGCGCCCCGAGCACGTCGAAGACGTAATCGTCGAAGTGGTAGCGCACGCCGGCCGGCCGTGCCGCAGACAGACCGTGGCCGGGGAAATCCAGTGCCACCAGGTCCAGGCCGTCAAGCATCGCTGACAGCGGCAGGAAGGAGTGCGCGTTATCGAGCCAGCCGTGCAGCGCCAGCACGGGGATATCTCCCTGCCGCCAGCGCAAACCGGCGTAGGGCCCGAGCCTGACTGCCTCGGGCTTCAATCCAGTCGCTCCAGGCTGGCGTAGGCCAGCACCAGCCATTTGCTGCCGGCCTGCTCGAAATTGACCTGGACACGGGCATTGTCGCCCTGGCCTTCCAGGCTGACCACCGTGCCGACGCCGAATCGCTGGTGGTTGACGGTGCCACCGAGGCGCAGGCCGTGGTCGGCGCTGCTGTCCGGACGGGACCCTGACCCGGCCTGGGCCGCATGGCTGGTCTGGCGAGGCCTCACCTGCTCGATCAGGTGATCGGGCAACTCGTCGACGAAACGCGAGGGCCGTGACATCATGCGCTGGCCGTGCAAGTGACGCGATTCAGCATAGCTGATATAAAGCCTTTGCATGGCGCGGGTCATGCCGACATAGCACAGGCGCCGTTCCTCGGACAGGCGGCCGGGTTCCTCGACCGATTTCTGGTGAGGAAACAGCCCCTCTTCCAGGCCGGCCATGAACACTAGGGGAAACTCCAGGCCCTTGGCCGAGTGCAGGGTCATCAGCTGCACGCAGTCCTGCCAGCTTTCGCCCTGGTGTTCTCCGGCCTCCAGGGCTGCCTGGGCCAGGAAGGAGGCCAGCGGTACGAGTCCGGCCTGTTCATCCTCGGCTGGTTGCTCGAAGCTCTCCGCCGCGCGCACCAGTTCCTCCAGGTTTTCCTCGCGGGTTTCGGCCCGGTCGGGTGCTTCGCGCCCACGGTACCATTCGCCCAGTTGCGCGGCGCGCACCACCGCCGACATGGTGTCGCCCAGCGAGGCGCTGGCGGTCTGTTCGTCGAGCATGTTGATCTTCTCGATAAAGCTTTCGACGGCCTTGCCTGCCCTTGCCGGCAGACCCTGTGCAGCGATCAGTTCGCGCGCGGCGGCAAACAGCGAAATCTTTCGGGTGCGCGCATGCTCGCGGACCTTGTCCACCGTGCGCTCGCCGATGCCGCGTGCCGGCACGTTGATGACGCGCTCGAAGGCCGGGTCGTCGTCGCGGTTGTGCAGCAGGCGCAGGTAGGCCATGGCATCCTTGATCTCGGCGCGTTCGAAAAAGCGCTGACCACCGTAGACGCGGTAGTCGATTCCCTCGCGCAGCAGCGCCTGCTCGAACAGGCGTGACTGGGCGTTGGAACGATAGAGTATGGCGACCTCCGACGGGCTGCCACCCTGACCGATCCAGTCCTGGATGCGGGCGATGATGTAGTCGGCTTCCTCCTCCGCGCTCCAGGCCGCGAACAGGCGGATCGGCTCGCCGGCCTCGCCCTCGGTCCACAGGTTCTTGCCCATGCGATCATCATTGTGGTCGATGACGCGGTTGGCGGCCTCCAGGATGGTGGCGGTGGAGCGGTAGTTCTGTTCCAGGCGCACGACAAGCGGGTCGAAATCGCGTACGAAGTCCGAGACGTTTTCCACACGCGCGCCGCGCCAGCCGTAGATCGACTGGTCGTCGTCACCGACGACGAACATGCGGCCCTGATCGCCCGAGAGCAGTCGCACCAGCGCGTACTGCAGGCGATTGGTGTCCTGGAACTCGTCGATCAGGGTGTGGCCGAAGCGTTCCTGGTACTGGCGTCGACGGGCCGGGTTGTCGCGCAGCAGTTCGACGGTTCTGAGCAGCAACTCGGCGAAATCGACCAGCCCGGAGCGTTCACAGTAGTCCTGATAATAACGATAGATGGCCACCTGCTGTGCGGCATGCGGGTTGTCGAGATGCTCGATGTTCTCCGGCCGCCGGCCCTCGTCCTTGTGGTGATTGATCAGGCCCTGCATGGCGCGGGCCGGAAACTGACCCTCGTCGAGTTCCATGTCACGAATGACGCGTCGGATCAGACGGTACTGGTCGTCGGAATCGAGTATCTGGAAGGTGTCCGGCAGGCCGACCTCGTCGGCATGCATACGTAGCATGCGGTGGCAGATGCCGTGGAAGGTGCCGATCCACAAGCCCTCGGGCCGAATGCCAAGTAGTTCGCCCACGCGGGCACGCATTTCGCCGGCGGCCTTGTTGGTGAAGGTTACCGCCAAAAGCCCCATCGGGCTGACGTGGTGTACCTGGATCAGCCAGGCGATGCGATGGACCAGCACCCGGGTCTTGCCCGAGCCGGCGCCGGCCAGTACCAGCAGGTGTCCTTCGCCGGCGCTGACAGCCTCGCGCTGGGCATCGTTGAGTTCATCGAGCAGGTGGCTGACATCCATGACCGGCTCTATTGATGCCTGATCGCCCGGTAACCGATATCCGTGCGGTAGAACGCATCTTCGAAGCCGATGTGAGCCAGCCACTGGTAGGCGCGTGCCTGGGCAGCGGTCACGGTGTCGCCTAGAGCGGTCACGCACAGGACGCGGCCGCCGCTGGTCACCACCTGGCCGTCGTTTGCCAATGTGGTGCCGGCGTGAAAAACCTTGACATCCTCGGGCAGGTCGGCATCCAGGCCGTGAATCGGACGCCCCTTCTCGTAGCCTTCCGGATAGCCGCCGGCGGCCATGACTACGCCCAGCGCGTAGCGTTCGTCCCAGTCCAGTTCGACTTCATCGAGTGTCCCGTTCAGGGCGTGACTGACAACTTCAACCAGATCGGATTTCAGCCGCATCAGCACCGGCTGCGCTTCCGGGTCGCCGAATCGCACGTTGAACTCAAGCACTTTCGGCCCGTCGGTCGTCAGCATGACCCCGGCGTATAGAAAACCGTTGAACGGGCAGTCATCGGCAACCAGGCCGGCGAGTGTGGGGCGGATAACCCGTTCCATGATGCGCTGGTGCACTGCGTCGTCGACCACGGGGGCCGGCGAATAAGCACCCATGCCGCCTGTGTTGGGGCCTTGGTCGCCGTTGTCGCGGCGCTTGTGATCCTGGCTGGAGGCCAGCGGCAGCACCGTCTCGCCGTCGGCGATGACGATGAAGCTGGCTTCCTCGCCGACCAGGAATTCCTCGATCACCACACGGCTGCCGGCCTGGCCGAAGGCATTGCCCGACAGCATGTCGTTGAGGGTGGTGTCGACCGTTTCCATGTCCTCGGCGATGATTACTCCCTTGCCAGCGGCCAGACCGTCGGCCTTGAGCACCACCGGCAAGCCGAGACGTTCGACGAACGCCTTCCCTTCCTCGACATCCTCGACCACCTTGTATCCAGCCGTGGGGATGTCGTGTCGGGCCATGAATTCCTTGGCGAAGGCCTTGGACGATTCCAGTCGGGCGGCGTCGGCGCGCGGACCGAAGCAGGGCAGCCCGGCATCGGCAAAGCGGTTGACGATGCCGGCAGCCAGCGGCGCTTCCGGGCCGACGATGGTCAGGTCGATGCTTTCAGCTTTCGCCAGTTCAAGCAGCCCGCCGATGTCTTCGGCGCGGACATCGACATTTTTGATCCCGTCCTCACGCGCCGTGCCGGCATTGCCGGGGGCGACCAGCACCTGCTTGACGCCCTTTGATCGGGCAGCTTTCCAGGCCAGCGCATGCTCGCGGCCACCGCCGCCGACGATGAGGATTTTCATGATTTTTTAATCGAGGTTGGAACTGGATGCATTGTAACGCGGGCACTGGCTACTTGGAGCCTGAGCTCAGGCGAGCAAAACGAAAAACGTAAAACGTGAAAAGGGCGAGACCGTCGAGGAGAATCGGCCGCAGTGGACAACGGCCAGGGCTCCTGACATTGGCCGGGGCCGGTGATCGAAGATCCTGCGCCGGCCCCCGTTTTACGATTTCCGTTTCCCGTTTTTAGTGCCGAAAATGCCGCCGCCCGGTCAACACCATCGCGATGTCATGGGCATTGCACGCGTCGATCACTTCCTGATCGCGCATCGAGCCGCCGGGCTGGATGACGGCGCGGATGCCGCGTTCGGCTGCGGTTTCGATGCTGTCGGCGAACGGGAAGAACGCATCGGAGGCCATCACTGCGCCTTCCAGCGACAGTCCGGCGTCCTCGGCCTTGAGTGCGGCGAAGCGGGCCGAGTCGATGCGACTCATCTGGCCGGCGCCCACACCGATGGTGGCGCGGCCTTTCGCATAGACGATGGCATTGGAGCGTACCAGGCCGACCGCGGCCCAGGCGAAACGCAGGTCGGCCATCTCCTGGTCGCTGGGTGCGCGTTCGGTGACCACCTTGAGTGCGGTTTCGTCCAACTGAAGGTCGTCGGCCTGCTGGACCAGCCAGCCGCCGTCGATGGCGCGCAGTTCCATCGCGGCCGGAGAGCTGTCGGCCGGGGTCAGGATGCGCACGTTGGGTTTGGCGGCAAAGACCTCGCGGGCCTCAGCGGTCAGGGCCGGTGCGATCAGCACCTCCATGAAGCGCTCCAGCATGGCCCGGGCCAGTTGGCCGTCGACTTCGCGGTTGACTGCGATGATGCCGCCGAAGGCCGAGGTCGGATCGCAGGCCAATGCACGGGCAAAGGCCTCGCCGACCGAATCGCCCTGGGCCGCGCCGCAGGGGTTGGTGTGCTTGATGATCACACAGGCCGGTGTGTGGTCACCGAATGCATGCACGCCGCGCCAGGCGGCATCGGCATCAAGCAGGTTGTTGTATGACAGCGGCTTTCCCTGCAGCGGCTGACAGCCGGCCAGACCGGATGCTGCAACACCGCGTTCACGATAAAGGCCGGCGGCCTGGTGCGGATTCTCGCCGTAGCGCAATGTGCGCTCGCGATCCAGCGCCAGGTTGAACACCGGTGGCGGGGCGTCCTGGTCGGACTGTTGTGCCAGCCACTGGCTGATCTGGCCGTCGTAGGCGGCGGTGTGGGCAAAGGCCTTGATTGCCAGTTCGCGCCTGAATTCCGTATCAGGGCCTTCCGGCAGTCGATCGATCAACCCGTCGTAGTCGGCCGGGTCGCAAACGACGGTCACGTATTCGTGATTCTTGGCTGCGGCGCGAAGCATGGCCGGTCCGCCGATATCGATCTGCTCGACAGCTTCGGCCAGGCTGCAGTCCGGTCGGGCGACGGTCGCGGCGAAGGGATAGAGGTTGACCACCACCAGGTCAATGCGTTCGATGCCGTGCTCGGCCATGACCTGATCGTCTTCGCCACGGCGGCCGAGGATGCCGCCATGAATCTTTGGCTGCAGCGTCTTGACCCGGCCGCCCATGATTTCCGGAAAGCCGGTCAACGAGGAGACTTCGGTGACGTCCAGTCCGGCCTCGCCCAGCACGCGGGCGCTGCCGCCGGTCGACAACAGGCCGAAGCTGGCATCGGAAAGCGCCCGGCCGAGTTCGGCCAGACCGGTCTTGTCGGATACGCTGAGCAGTGCCCAGCGGCGGTCGGGATTGTCCATGGTTACTGTTCCAGCTGGTAGCGCTTGATGCGGCTGCGCAGGGTGGTGCGGGTGATTCCCAGAGTGGCGGCAGCGCGAGACTGATTGCCCCCGGCATGCTTGAGTACGGTGGCGATCAGTGGTTTCTCGACCGCCTGCATGATCACGGCGTGCAGGTTGTCCGGATCGATGTCACCCATGTCGTCGAGATACTGCCGGACGACGTTCCGGATGAACTCATCGAGACAAGGTTCCTGTTGGCCAGGGCTTGAGGACAAGGTGGTTCCTTCGAACAGACTGCAAGATGAACGATGAATGTGGCGCTGCGCAATGGCCCATCCATGCCGCCCACGACCGTCGTTGGTCGCCCTGCCTGGATGGGTCCGGGACAGCATAAGATAGCACAGCCAGGCGCTTCGTTGCGCCGGTGGCGCGGCCCGATTTCAGTAAAAGCGCATCCGGAAACCGGAGGGTTCGGTCGCGCCGACGACGAACTCCATGACCAGGGGCACGATCGTGTCCGGCGTCATGCCGTCGTCGATGCGGCGTTCGTCGTGCAGGTACTGGCTCGGTTCAAGGCGCCGCACGCCAAGTACCTGTTGACTGGCATCGTAGAAGCGCACTTCCAGGACAGGCCAGTCGATCGTGAACTGACCGGTGTTGCGCAAGTTGGCGCTCACCACCATGGCGTCGTCCAGGCTGGGATGGCGGTGCATGTCGCGCGACATGACCTGGATGACCTCGTTCGGGTTGATACGTTCGTCGATGCCGCCGCTGCCGGCCAGGTGCGCCAGTGGCGAGCCGGGGGTCTGCCACAAGACCCAGGTCTGGACCAGTAGCAGGATCAGCAATACCGTGCTGACTGTTGGCCACAGCAGCCCCGGCGCCCGCCAGGAGTCTTCTTCGGGCAAGACGATTGCGGGCTCGTCGAATTCGGCCGTATCGGGTAATACCTCTTCCTCGACGTGGACCGGCAGTTCGGCCTGGATCAGTTCGGCGTGCTCGAGCAGCGGCGGCATGCCGCCGCCACGAATCGGCTCGGAGTTCTCTCCCGGAAATTCATCGAACAGGTGAGACAGCGTATTGAATGTCTTGCCGCAATTGCCGCAACGGACCACGCCGGAGGCTTCGGCCAACAGCCCCGCGGTCAGTTCATAACCGGCCTGGCAGCCGGGGCAGCGCGTATGCATCAGCCTGGTTCCCGTCAGCTCTCCGAACCCCGGCCCATCAGTTCGCGGAAGCGTTCCACATCGGCCTGGTAGCGGGCGCGAACGCTTTCTTCGCGCTCGTCGAGTGCAGACTGGTCGGCGCGCAGGCGCCTGAGTTCGGCGCGTACTTCCTCGATCGAATCCTGCAGACTGGCCGGCACCTGGCGACCTTCGTCACTGTGTTCGGCAGCCTGGGCCATGAGCCGCTCGAAGCGATGTTCGACCTGGTCGAGTGCAACGCGGATGGAGGCGCGCTGACTGTTCAGCGCGACGAGTTCCATTTCCATGGACGAGAGGATGGAGTCTTCACTGTTGTGCGTAACCAGCAACATGCGATCGCGGGCTTCCTGGCTGCGTTGCAGTTCGGCAAGTTCGCGTTCGCGCTCACGTTGTACACGCCTTTCGGACAGTTCGTCCGGTGTGGGTGCGGGCTCGACGCGTTCGCGGACGATGCCGTCGCGGCCCAGTACCTCGTAACCGCGCTTGGTATGTTCGGGCGGCACGGAGTGCCCATAGTGAACCTCGCCGTCTTCGTCCACCCAGCGGTAGACGGTCTGGGCGTGGACGCACAGCGTGCCTGTGAGGAGGATGGCGGCCAGCAGGATGCGGAAAGTGTTCGACATGATTCGGTCAGGCCCCGTAACGCTGTTGATAATCGGCCATTGCAGTCCGGTGTTCGGCCAGGTCATCACGCTTGTCCAGCCAGGCGATCAGGTCGTCCAGCGAGGCGATGGTAATGACTTCCAGCCCGGATTCGCGCACTGCCGACACGGCCGAGCGATCGTCCTCGCCGCGCTCCTGGCGGTCCAGAGCAATGCCCACTCCCGAAGCTTGGGCATCGGCGCGTCCGATCAGTTCCAACGATTCGCGGATCGACGTGCCGGCGGAGATGACGTCGTCGACGATCAGCACTCGTCCGGCCAGTTCCGCGCCGACGATGCTGCCGCCCTCGCCATGGGTCTTGGCTTCCTTGCGATTGAAGGCGAAGGGCACGCTCCGACCGTGGTCCCGGTAAAGGCTCACGGCAATCGACGCGGCTAGCGGGATGCCCTTGTAAGCCGGTCCGAACAGCATGTCGAAATCATGTCCGGAAGCAACGATGGCCTCGGCGTAGCAGCGTGCCAGCCCATCCAGTCCGGCGCCGTCGTTGAAGGCCCCGGCATTGAAGAAGTACGGGCTTTGGCGACCTGATTTGAGAGTGAAGCTGCCAAAGCGCAGCGCCCGGTGCTCGAGAGCGAGGTCGATGAATCGTTGCGTCCAGGGTGTCATGGTCCTCATTCTAGCGGTTTTTGCTGACGATCAAGAGCAACCTGCAGCGATGGCATACACTGGCGTGAACGAGAGTACCGTGGAGTGTTTGCGCGATGGCCGGTAGCCAGGAAACCCGGGAGGCGGTATTTCAGGCGCGTGGCCTGACCAAGGTCTACCACATGGGCGAGGTCGAAATTCATGCCCTGCGCGGTGTCGACCTGTCGTTGTATGCCGGTGAGCTGGTCGTGATGCTCGGTGCCTCGGGTTCCGGCAAGTCCACCCTGCTCAACATCATGGGCGGGCTGGACGCGGCGACCGAAGGAGAGCTGGTCTATCGTGGCCAGGATCTCAGCCGCGCCTCCGATCGCGAGTTGACGCGTTTTCGGCGCGACCATGTCGGCTTCGTATTCCAGTTCTACAACATGATTCCCTCGCTGACCGCGCGCGAGAACGTGGCCATCGTCACCGAGATTGCGCGCGAACCGATGCGCTCGGAGGAGGCGCTGGAATTGGTCGGGCTGGCCGACCGCATGGACCATTTTCCCTCCCAGCTCTCCGGCGGCGAACAGCAGCGCGTGGCGATCGCGCGGGCCGTGGCCAAGCGCCCGGCGGTGCTGATGTGCGACGAGCCCACCGGCGCGCTGGATTCGAAGACCGGCGTGCGGGTGCTGCAGGTCATCGAGCACATCAACGAGGAACTGGGCACGACCACCGCGGTGATTACGCACAACGAGGTCATCGGCCAGATGGCCGACCGCGTCATCCGCCTCAAAGACGGCCGGGTCGATGAGGAGCACCGCAACGACCAGCGCGCCGATCCGGCCGATCTGAACTGGTAGAGCGGCCCATGATTCCCACCCTGCACCGCAAGCTGATCCGCGACCTGGCCGGCATGAAGGGGCAGATCGCGGCCATTGCGGTGGTCATGGCCGCCGGTGTCATGACTCTGATCCTGTCGGTGACCTCGCTCGACAGCATTCGCCTGTCGAAGGCCCAGTTCTACACCGACTACCAGTTCGCCGACCTGTTCGCCACACTCACGCGCGCGCCCGATACCCTGGCCGGCCGGCTCGGCGAGATCGAGGGCATCAACCTGGTCGAGACCCGGGTGGTCGCACCGGTGCGCCTGGAAGTGCCGGATTACGCCGACCCGGTGCGTGGCCACATCCTCTCCATTCCCGATGGCCGCCAGCCGCTGCTCAACCGACTCTACCTGGCCTCAGGCGGCCTGCCCGAGTCCGGGCGTTCCGATCAGGTGGTGGTCAGCCAGCCGTTCGCCGAGGCCCATGACCTGGATATCGGCGACGAGTTGCGCGTGATCATTCGCGGCCGTTACGAACGGCTGAAGGTCAGCGGCGTGGCGCTCTCGCCCGAGTTCGTCTACCAGGTCGCGCCCACCGACCTGCTGCCCGACTACGAACGCTACGCGGTGATGTGGATGAATCGTCGCGCGCTGGGCAATGCCTTCGGCATGGACGGCGCCTTCAACAGTGTGATTGCAAGTGTCCAGGCCGGCGCCGACCAGCGCGACGTGATCGATCGGATCGACCGTCTGCTCGCCCCCTACGGCGGCATCGGCGCGCATGACCGCGATGATTTGATGTCGCATCGCATGCTGACCGAGGAGATCGCTCAGCTCGAAGTCATGAGCATCGTCCTGCCGGGTATTTTCATGGGCGTGTCGGCCTTCCTGCTCAACGTGCTGATGGGGCGTATCGTCACCACCCAGCGCCAGCAGATCGCGGTGATCAAGGCTTTCGGCTATTCCGATGGCGACCTGGCCGTACACTACGCCCTGCTAACCGGCATGATCGTGTGCGTCGGCGTGGCGCTGGGCGTGGTGCTGGGGAGCTGGGCCGGGGATGCGCTGGCCGCACTGTATGCCGAGTACTTCCGTTTTCCAGAGACCATCACCCGCATGCAGGTGCGCGTGATTGCCCTGGCCATACTGGTCTCCGCCGCGGCCGCCGGCCTGGGGACGTTCCGGGCCGTGTATTCGGCCGTGCGCCTGCCGCCGGCCGAGGCCATGCGACCGCCCGCCCCGGCCGAGTTTCGCCAGAGCTGGTTCGATCGCTCGGCGGCCGGGCGCTGGCTGGCCCAGACCACGCGCATGATCCTGCGCAATCTCTCGCGCCATCCGCTCAAGGCCTCGCTGACCGTCGCCGGGGTGGCCCTGTCGGGTGCCTTGCTGCTGCTGGGCCATTACCAGTTTGGTGCCGTGCGCCACCTCGTTGAACTGCAGTACCGCGACGTGATGAAAATGGATGTGCACGTCACCTTCGTCGAGCCGACCTCGGTCCGGGTGTTGTCCGAGATTCGCGCTCTGCCCGGCGTGCACATGGTCGAGGGCTACCGCAATGTGCCGGTTCGCGTAGCCAACGGACACTTGTCTGAACGCACCGCCATCGCCGGCCTGCCGGCCCAGCCGCAACTGCGCGGCCTGATCGACACGGATCTGAATCCCGTCAGCTTGCCGCCGGACGGTCTGTTCCTGACCCGCTACCTGGCCGATGAACTCGGGCTGGCACTGGGAGATGCGGTCGAGCTCGAGGTGCTCGAGGGGCATCGGCGCGTGCTTGACGTGCCGCTCGCCGGCGTGATCGACGAGCCGCTGGGGCTGAGTGGCTACATGCAGGTGAGTGCGCTCAATGCACTGATGCGCGAGGGGCCGTCGGTGAGCGGGGCCTGGCTGCTGGTCGACAGTGCCCATCGCGACGAGTTGTTCGACCGGCTGTGGGAGGCCTCGCGCGTTGCCGGCATCAGTCTGATCAGCGAGGCCGAGGATGGCCTGCGCGAGTACATGGACGATACCGTGCTGGTGATGATGGCCATATTGCTCACGCTGGCCGGATCGATCACCTTCGCGCTGGTCTACAACAACGCCCGCATTGCCTTTGCCGAGCGCGCGCGTGAGCTGGCCACGCTGCGCGTGCTCGGCTTCAGTCGCGGCCAGGTCGGCTGGGTGCTGGTCGGCGAGATTGCCCTGTTGACCGTGTTGGCCATTCCGGTCGGCTGGCTGCTGGGCACGGGCTTCGCCTGGCTGCTCAGCCTGGCCTTTCAGATGGACATGATGCGTGTCCCCTTTCATATCACCCACCAGAGCTATGCCTTTGCTGCTGCCGGCGTGATCGTCGCCTCGTCGTTGTCGGTCATACTGATCGTTCGTCGGCTGGCGACGCTGGACATGGTGTCTGCGTTGAAGAGTATCGAATGACGGGTGACGGGTGACGGGTGA
>SKXY01000161.1 GCA_007128175.1 Wenzhouxiangella sp.
CGATCTCGAAGGCACCAGAGAGCCCCCAAAGACCAGCGCGCCGTAGTCGGCGTACAGCCGGAAACCGGCGCACAACCACACCCCTCGTCACCACACCCCCAACACTTCGCGGTAACCTTGGATGCGTATTCAACCAGGACGCCACATGGTTACCCGCAAACGCGCCCCGGCCAGGGAAATCTTCGGCTGGGCGATGTTCGACTTCGCCAACCAGGCCTACACGCTGCTGATCATCACGGTGGTGTTCGGTGATCTGTTCACGCGCGTGATCGTCGGCGACGGGCCCGACTACCGGCTCGGCAACCTGCTGTGGTCGGTGGCGCTGGCGACCAGTTACCTGATGGTGGTCGTGGCCAACCCGGTGTGCGGGGCGATCATGGACTACTCGCGACGACGCAAGCAGTTCCTGTTCGCCAGTTACCTGCTCACGGTCGTGGCCACCGCCCTGCTCTGGTTTGTCGAGCCGGGCTGGATCGTGTTTGCCATGGTGCTGGTGATCGTGTCCAACTTCGCCTACGCCATCGGCGAGGGTTTCATCGCCAGTTTCCTGCCCGGGCTGGGGCCTCGCGAGGACCTGGGATGGATCTCCGGACTGGGCTGGGGGCTGGGCTACATCGGCGGCCTGGCCTCGACCATCTTCGCACTGGCCATCCTCGGCGAAGTCAGCGTCGAAAACTACGACAACGTGCGCCTGGTCGGCCCATTCGCCGCCGTGTTCTTCCTGCTCGCCGCCATCCCCACCTTTCTGTGGGTGCGTGATCGCGGCAGGCGACGGGCTTTGCCGCCTGGCCAGTCGCTGGTCAGGGCGGGATTTGCCCGCCTGCGCACCACCTGGAACAACCTTGCCCGCTTCCAGGACCTTCGCACCCTGCTCATCTCCATCTTCTTCATGATGGCGGGCATCTACATCATCATCAGTTTCTCGTTCATCTACGGCGCCCAGGTGATCGGCTGGGACGAGCACGTGCGCGTGATCATGTTCGTGACCGTGCAGATCACCGCCGCCATCGGCGCTTTGACCTTCGGGTTTCTGCAAAGCCGCATCGGCGCGCGCCGCACTTACCTGATTACCCTCGGCCTGTGGATGGCCGCCATCCTGGCGATCTGGCAGACGCCACTGCTGACCGATTTTGCCCGGGCACTGTTCAATGTGGACTGGGAAGCGCAGTATGTCTTCCTGTTCGCCGGCACCCTGGCCGGGCTGAGCCTGGGTTCCGCACAGTCTGCCGGACGGGCACTGGTCGGTGTACTCACGCCCAACGGCAAGGCTGCCGAATTCTTCGGTTTCTGGGGGACTTCCTCGAAGCTCGCCGCCGTGTTCGGGATCCTGGGACTGGGCCTCCTCCAGGCCTGGTTGGGCCTGGCTACCGCAATTGTCTTCTGCCTGGCCCTGTTCGTCGTCGCCATGATCACCGTTTGGCCGGTCGATGAGATGCGCGGCCGGCAAGTGGCCGACAGCTGGCGGGAGGCGAAGTGAGGTGCGTATTGTCAGCCACACCTGCTCGAATACCGAGATCATCTGCGCGCTGGGCCGGGCCGACGACCTGGTTGGCGTCGACGACCACTCCGATCATCCTCCGGAAGTCGTACATGAACTCCCACGTATCGGCCCGGATCTCGATGTCGATATGGAACGGATCAAGACACTAGAACCCGACCTGGTCATCACCTCGCTGACCGTGCCCGGACACGAACGTTGCCTTGAGAAAATGCGCGCGGCCGGCCTTCCCCTGCTGGTCACCCAGCCGCACTGCCTGGCTGATGTGGCCGGCGACATCGTACGCATCGGTGAGGCCATCGACGCTACCGCCGAGGCGCACCAACTGGCCTCGCATTTTCACGAAACGCTCAAGCGACCGAAACCGACGAACCGCCCGCTGCCCGTGCTGGTTGAATGGTGGCCGAAACCGGTGATCGTTCCCGGACGCCGATCCTGGGTCAACGAGATGCTGGAGTTGGCTGGCGCTTACAACCCCTGGGCCGGCGAGGACGCCGAAAGTCTGCAGGTTTCACCTCAACAGGCCCGCGATGCCGCACCGGAAATCATCGTGATGAGTTGGTGCGGCGTGGATGAGTCCAAGTACCGGCCGCACGTGGTGCGCCGTCGCGAGGGCTGGGAGGCGGTGCCGGCCGTGACCGGCAACCGCATCCACGCCATCAGCGAGGCCTGGCTTGGACGGCCGGGGCCGCGCCTTCTCGAGGGCATCGAGCGGCTGCGCGCCCTGGTGTCTTCCTACCAGTGAATGCCGCGCATCAGTGAGGCGAAGGCCACCTGCTCCTGGGTCGCCTTGACCTCGCCACCACCCTTCTCACCGCGCGCTGCTGCCGTGTCCGGGAACATACGGAACGCCGAGTTCATGACGATCTCGGAGATCTTGGGTGCGGCCGCATGCAGGATCTGGGCAAAGATGCCCAGGCGCGTGGCGATGCGCTGCGGCCTGAAGATCACCGCCTGTTTGATCATGTCGGCAGCATCTTCCGGAGTAATGGTGGGCACGTGCTCGTAAATCTTGGTCGGTGCGATCATCGGGGTGCGCACCAGCGGCATGTTGATGGTGGTGAACGCCACGCCGGTGTCAGCGAATTCGGAAGCGGCACAGCGCGAGAAGGCGTCAAGTGCGGCCTTCGAAGCCACGTAGGCGGAAAAACGCGGTGCGTTGGACAGCACGCCGATCGAGGAAATATTGATGATGTGACCGCGACGCTGTTTCGTCATTTCCGGCAGGAAGCCCATGATCAGTTTCAACGAGCCGAAATAGTTGAGTTGCATCAGCCGCTCGAAGTCATGGAAGCGGTCATATGACAACTGGATCGAACGCCGGATCGACCGCCCGGCATTGTTGACCAGCACGTCCACACAACCATGATCGGCCAGCACCTGCTTGACCAGCCGCTCGGCATCGTCCATGTCCGACAGATCGCAGGTGTAATGAAAGGCCTGCCCACCGGCCGCCTCGATCTCTGCCTTGGTCTCGAGCAGCTTTTCCTCGCCGCGCGCGACGATAACGACCTTGGCGCCGGCCTCGCCCATCATCAAGGCCGCGGCCCTGCCGATGCCCGACGAGGCCCCGGTAATCAGCACTACCTTGTCTTTGACCTGCCCCGACAGCGAGCGGTCAATGAACAGCTCGGGATCGAGGTGGCGTTCCCAGTAGTCCCACAGCACCCAGGCGTAATCCTCCAGCGGCGGAACCTTGATGCCCGACCCCTTCAACGCCTTTTCGGCGTCGCGGTTATCGAATTGCGTCGGGTAACTGAAGAACCCCAGCATGTCTTTGGGAATGCCGAGATCTTCGAGCACCTGGTTGATGATGCGCTTGACCGGCGGCAGCATGGCAAAGCCCTGCTTGACTGGCGCCGGAATGAACGCGAACAGGCGAGCGTCGATGCGCATCGACATTAGTGGTGCGTGCGCAGCATCGGCGAACAGATTCATGACCTCGCCAATGCGCTTGGGGTTGGGGTCGGTCAAGTGGAAGCATTGACCGTCGAGCTTGGGCTTGTGCGCGATGTGGTCCATCGCCTGAGCGACGTAGTCTACCGGCACGATGTTGATACGACTGCCTTCCAGGCCCAGGGTTGGCACCCAGGGCGGCAGCATGCGCCGCATTTTCTGAATCAGCTTGAAAAAGTAGTAGGGACCATCGATCTTGTCGATCTCGCCCGTCTTGGAATGGCCAACCACGATGCCCGGACGATAGACCCGCCAGGGAATGCTGCATTGACGCCTGACCAGTCCCTCCGAGTCGTGCTTGGTGCGGAAATACGGGTGACTGAGACCCGTGGCCTCCTCAAACATGTCCTCGCGGAAAGTGCCCTGGTAGAGGCCGGCAACGGCGATCGAGGAGGTGTGGTGGAAGCGTCCGGCCTTGATCTTCTCGGCGAACTCGATGGCATGCTTCGTGCCGTCGATATTGGCTTTCTCGTTGGCCTCGTCGTCGGCGCTCAGGTCATAGATGGCCGCCAGGTGGAAGAAATGCCGGACCTTGCCCGAGAGCTTCTCGGTATCGGCCTTGCCCACGCCCAGCGCCGGCCGGGTCAGATCTCCGGAAATCGCAACGATCCGCCGTTTGTGGTCAGCCCATCGTTCCGCCACCAGATTATTGAATTTCTTCTTCGAGCCGCGCCTGACCAGCACGTAGATCGTGCCCTTGCGCTTGATCAGCTGATCGATCAGGTTACGACCGATGAATCCGGTTCCCCCGGTAATGAAGTAGGCCATGAAGTCCCTCCGACGGTAGCGTTGATGACTGACAGGTCTGCAAAGATACCGCTTCCGATCGCATTGTGCCAACCTCAGCACGGCATTGTCGTGCATTCGATAAGGTATCGATTGACCGTTTCAGGCGAGCATGCTAGAACTGTGAGCGACGTTGCATGCACACAAGGCCCGGAACAATTCTCATGAACGACCTCGAAACCCGCTTCACGCAAGCCGCTGCCGACGCCCAGAAACTGACGGAACGGCCCGACAACGATACCCTGCTCAAGCTTTATGCACTCTACAAGCAGGGCTCGGAAGGAGACGTATCGGGCGACAAGCCGGGATTCTTCGACTTTGTCGGCGTTGCCAAGTTTGAGGCCTGGGAGAAGATCCAGGGCATGCCCAGGGATGAAGCCATGCAGAAGTACATCGACCTCGTCGAATCCCTCAAGGGCTGACCGCCCTGGCCCTTAGTGATGGCCAGCCGCACCCGGGAACGCATTCTCGAAACCGCACTCGTCCTGTTCAACAGTGACGGCGAACCACACGTTCCCACCAACCGGATAGCCGATGAACTGGACATCAGTCCCGGCAACCTGCACTACCATTTCCGGACCAAGCAAGACCTGGTCGAAGCCCTGTTTGCTCAATTCGAGCAACGCATGCTTGCCCTTCTGGCCACACCGGAAGAACGCGAACCTCACATCGAGGATATCTGGCTGTTTCTGCACCTGGCCTTCGAAGCCATCGGCGACTTCCGCTTTCTCTACCGCGACCTGACCGACCTCTGCACCCGCAACCGGGGCCTCCACTACCGTTTCCAGGGCATCCTGCATCTCTCCATGGATACAGCCAGGGGCTTGTGCCAGGGATTGGCCGACAGTGGGCAACTCAAGGCCAGTCGCGATGAAATGGATGCGTTGGTTCGCAACATCACGCTGGTAAGCACCTACTGGATCGCTTTCGACCAGGTACTGGAACACGACGCCCAACCGCAGCCGGTTCGGGCCGCCTGGCAAGTCATGAGCCTGGTCAGCCCCTACCTGGTCGGGGCGGCTCGTGATGAAATGGAAGCGCTGGTGGCTGCCTATCGCCTGTAACAGGTCATTGGCGGCCAGCCACCCTGCACCTGCTTTCCGCTTTCCCTTGTCGTCAAGCCAAAAAAAGACCCGGACGAAGTCCGGGTCAAGGGGTCGCAGCCTTGCTGGGTCGAGGGAGGGAACCCAGGCTGCTTCGGGGTAGTCTGGGAGGAGTCGACTACACAAACATCGTTCAGCTTCCACTGGTGCTCTTGGCAGCCGGCTTGGCAGCGGCCGGAGCCGACTGCTTCTGCTGCTCCGAGAGCTCACGGACGCGCTTATTCAGTTCGGCCACGCGATCGCTGAGCTTGCTGATTTCATCGGAAGTCGGCACACCGAGGCGCGACAGAGCGCGGGCAACACGCTGCTCGAACACTTTTTCGAGCTTGTCCCAGTTGGTCTGGGCACTTTCGCGCACCTTGCCAACGCGACTTTCGACATCACCGCGCACACCGCTGACGGTCTCGGTCACAGACTTGCGACCCTTGTTCTCGAGCTTGGAGCCTTCCTTGACCAGGCGATCAAACAGCTTCGTGCCCTCGCCGATGACCTTGCGGCTGGTCTCGTCGATGGTTTTCTGGCCCTGCTTGAGAATCTTGCCGCTCTCGTCCTGAGCCAGCGCGAAAGCGCCGAGTCCGGCCAGCCAGATCTCGTGCGCGTAATCCTGCGCCTGGGAACTTGCCGTTTTGCGGGCAGCCGTCTTGCGAGTGGCAGTCTTCTTCGTTACCTTTTTCTTGGCAACCTTCTTCTTGGCGGTCTTTTTGGTCATGGTCCTGCTCTCCTTGCCGCGGGCTGCGGCCTGTGATTTCAATACTGTCAAGAGTTAAGATACGAGTAATTTCTAGAGCGGTCACACTAAAAATGAATACGGAAAACTGGGCTGAATTCCCTTATGACGACACCCCGTTTCGCTATGACGGCCAGGCTCTGATCGACGCCTGGCCCGAACTGCATCAAGGAGATTGTGTGCCGTTGCCGGAAAACGATCAGCTACTGGAAGCCTGGCGCCGCTACCATGCCGGCGACTTTGCCGGCGCCGTCCAGCTGGCCGGGGAAATCGGTATCACCGCCCACGCCGTGGCCAACAAGGCTTCCGGCATTTACGCCGATTACCTCGAAGAGGACGATGACGCCAAGCTGGCCATCTATGAGGCCGGTATCGCGCACGCCAAGGACGCAATCGCTCAGTACCCGGATGATGCCAACGCACACTATTTTCACGCCTTTCTGCTCGGCCGCTACAGCCAGTGCATCTCGATTACCAAGGCACTCTCCCAGGGAGTGGGGGGCAAGATTCGAGAATCGCTGGAAGCCGCGCTTGAGCTGGCGCCGGAGCACGCAGAAGCTCACACGGCCTTTGGCCTGTACCATGCCGAGATCATCGACAAGATCGGCAAGATGATCGGCGCGATGACCTATGGCGCGAGTGCCGACAAGGCCCTCGAGCACTTCCGGCAGGCACTGGAGCTGACACCGAATGCACCAATCGCCAATATCGAGTACGGCAACGGACTTTACCTGTTATTTGGCGACAAACGGCTCGATGAATCCAACGCCGCCTACGAGAAAGCCGCCAAATTCGAACCGATCGACGCCATGCAGAAGCTGGATGTGGAGTTCGCGAAGGCGTCGGTTTGATGCTCCGGCTGGCGCCGGAGCGCGAAACGGGAAAAGTAAAACGAAAAACGGGGACTGGCTGATTGCCTTCGTCTGACCACCCAGGACAATTGCCATGAACTTCGCCATTGGCCCGCGCCCTCTGATCAGGGCTGCCGGCCACCCCCCGCTTTACGATTCACGTTTTACGTTTCCACGTCCCCGTCAATCCACTCATGCATAAGATCGGCAATTGACGGATCCACCGGCCCGCTCTGCGGCCCGATCAGCATCGTCAGGTGCAGCAGGTTGCGGAATTCAGTCTGGAAATTCTCCATGACCGTCTCCGGGTCAGGCACCAGGCGGTTGTCGGTGATCAGGCCGCAGTAAACCTGGCCGTTGTAGCTGATGATGCTGATCCCCATGCCCACCGAGCCGGTCTGCGGCACCCAGCACATCAACTCCCTGATCTTGGCGCCGGCCAGGTAGAGCGGCTGCTGGGGTCCGGGCACATTGGTCAGCACGGTCGAGGCCTTGCGACTGAATAACTCCAGTGCCGGCTTCTGCACGGCAGCCGGCCCCATGCCGAGCAGAGCCAGCAATCCCAGCGACATCATCGCCTGCTTGGAGTGCTTTAGGTCGTGCATGTAGTCGGCGACCTGGTAAAGACGCGCCAGCGGATTGGGTTCGGCCACCGGCAGTTCGAGGAAAACCAGGCCGAAGTGATTGCCAAGTTCTCGCGCGTGTTCCAGCGGGCGCAGGTTGACCGGCACGGTGGCACGCATGCGCACGCTGGAAGGGTCGTCACCGTACTGGACAAGGTAGCGGTGCAGTGCGCCGGTCATCACTGAAATCAGCACATCGTTGACCGTGCAGCCCAGTGCCTTGCCAACGGCCTTGACCTCTTCGAGCGGGATCGGACTGGTCCACGAGGTGTGCTTGCGCACGCCGATATCACCCTTGAAGCGTGACGGTGGATCGTCCGACAGCAACAGCACATTGACCAGCTCGCCCAGCACTTCGGCGGCCCCACCCATGTAACCGCTCGCCAGGTGAGGCTCTCGCAGTAGTTGTGTCGCTTCATCGATGAACTTGTGACTGAGGTGCTGCAATGCATCGATCCCTTCCCGGGCCGGTGCCATGAGGCGCCGGAAGATACCGGATTGCTCGGCCTGGCGACGCTTCCAGTGCTCCGGCTGCACCAGCTTGAGCGAGTCGGCGGCGTTGTTCTCGGTCAGCGAAAGCAGCACTTGCACAAGGGCAATACCATCGGCATAGCAGTGATGAATGCGCCCGATGACCACCGGCCCCTGGCAGTAGTTCTCCACCAGGTGGAACTGCCAAAGCGGTTTGGTCTTGTCCAGTGGCGTGGAAGCCAGCTGCGAAACCAGTTCCTCAAGCTCCGCCTTGCCTGCCGCTCCTGGCAATGCTGTACGAATGATGTGTGAAGTCGGCTCGAAATACTCGTCGTTCTCCCAGCAGCAGCCCCGCGTATGCTCCACGGCCTTCTGCCGGAAACGGCGAAAGGCGAGGAAACGATTGAGAATGATCTCGCGGAACCGGTCGAACTCGACCGGTTCGTCGAGCGCGATCACTCCGGTGATCATCATCAGGTTGCCCGGCTGTTCCATGCGCAGCCAGGCGAGATCAACATTGGAAATGGGTTCGCGCTGGGCGCTGCTCACCGGTACTCTCCCTTGGGCGATGGTGCCTGCGATTCTTTCATGCGCCGCAGGGATGGTCAATCAAACTGCTCAGACCGGCCCCTTCGTAGCCGTGGCGCGGTTGCGGCAGAGCGGATCAGGAATACGTCGGGCTCGGCTCAGTGCACCTGGCGACTGGGTTTGTCCTGGCCGCCAGTGCTGGCCAGGTCATAGGGCAGTTTGACCTGGTCGAGGCCAAATTGCTTGAGCACGGGCTGCAATTGATGATGAATCAGAGGGTAAAGCTGCCGGGTCAGACTGCCGTGATGCCGCGAGAAGGTCTCGAAATCCACTGCCTCGCCGTGAATCTGCCGGTACACCGCCTGCAACACCAGCTCGATGGTGAACAGCGGTTGGTCCGGGTTTTCCGCCTCGCGGTTGCCCCGACACAAGAGCCGCGCGGTCACCTGGTATTGGGGCAGGTCACTCTCCGCCGGCATTTCACGCGGGGTCAGCTTCAATTCCACCTTGGCATTGAAGTTTTGTCCCTGGGTCACGATTTCGGTCAGGTCCGCGTTGAGCCGCGTCATCTGTGTGTGCGCCAGGGCGAAATGATCGAGCAGATTCGTCATGGGGTCTTCCAACAGCTCAGGAAAGCTATTCAATGGTCATGGCCGGGCATGGTTTCAACCCGCGTGCCCAGCTCGATGGTCATGATTTCACCAGGTGGGCATGAAAACGCCCGCGACGAGGCGGGCGTTTTCACCATCCTATGGCACTCGCGTCAGGGAGCGAAAGTCTGCACGTCGATGGCACCGGACTGGGCATCGCCTTCACCAAAGCCCAGCTGCAGGTAGTCATTAACCAGCCACAGACGGAGCTGGTTGGTGTATAACGGACTCACCATCACGCCACTGCGGCCACCGGGAATGACTTCACTCACGTTGGGCGTTCCCGGAGTCATTTCAGCCACGGTGCGCCGCGCGGCGCCAGCCGAGAACATGAAGTCATGGACGCCATCGGCACGCGAACTGTGACCGGAGGCGTCCACCACCTCGAAGCCACCGGCGCGGGCAACGCCCGGCAGGCCCTCGTCAAGATCGCTCAAGCCACCGCCATTGGGCACATTGAATGGATCGGCGCCCAACGGATGGGCGAAGACGATGCGGTGCAAACGCCCCCAGCGATAGTCGTTCTGATCGGTAGAGTTGGCGAATGCCGGGGCGAACTCGTCACTGGCCAGAAGTTCGAGGGTGCCGGCAAGGCTCGCCAGAAGCACCGTGTCACGGGCAGTGGCCATGTCCGGCGCGCCGTCGACGTTGAAGAAGGGAATGCCGGATGCACCGACACCGCCGCGCTCCGGGAAGCTGGCGAGCAGATTGTAGAAAGCCCGGAAAGCGTCACGCGAGCCAGGCAACTGCTCTTCCAGCGCAATGGCGCTCAGGGTCGCATCGATGGTGTTGCCGATGGCCTGCCCACGCCAGACTGAATAAATGGTCGCGGCGATGGAACTGGCCACTTCATCCGGGGTTGGCTCAGTACCCCCCATCGGGTTGCTGCCCGGGTCGAAGCCTTCAGCCAGGCCCGTCGGGGTCGAGAAGTCCCACTCAGCCAGACGACCGATCGCCTCCTGGATACCGGGGTCCAGGGCGAACTGGGCCAGTCCGGGCCAGGCTTCCTCATCGGTGGCGTTCTCGAACGCCGCCAGCAAGTGCGGAACCACCAGTTCGGCATCGAACATCTGGTTGTTGGCCTGCAGCGCCTTCATTTGCTCAACAGTGATCGGCCCGGATTCAATCAGGTCCTGCAGCACCCGATCGACGCGCGCCATGCGCAGCGAGGAATAACCAGGGTTGAGATAGTAGATACCGTTACCACCCGGACGCAGCTGACTCAGGGGGTTGTTGTCGAGCGTCACCCCGACCGGGTCGTTGTTGGCATTGGCGATATAGCCCCGCTCGGGATTGATGATGTGCGGCATCTCCTCTCGCGGCAGGGTCGCGAAGCGGAAACCGCGCGGCGAGTGCTCGTTGGCCGGCAGCCACTCGTGGTCGAGTGTGCCGCTGCCGTCGCGCAGCAGGAAAGGCGGTACCTCGCCGTCGACGCGAAGATCCTGCAGGTCGGCACGCAACGGCACGCCACCAGTGGTGAAGTACGCGATATTGCCCTCGACATCGGCATAAACCACGTTCTGCGATCCGAAGGTCCAGTTGGGAATGGCTGCCTGGAACTCCTCCATGTTGCTCGCGCGCTCGAAGCCGCGCAGCGTGGACAACTCGAAGGTTGCCCCCCAGCCGGCGTATTGAACCGAAATGCCGGCGCCAGCTTCAGGCTGGGCAACGATCGGACCATTGTTGCGCCGCGGCACGATGAAGGTGATGCCGCCAGCGTCGTAGCCGACATTGGCGCGCGTGATGGAATCCATTTCACCGTTGCCAACGTTATTGACGAAATAACTCTGGAAGCCGTAGATCAGGGGTTCGGCCTCCCCCTGGTAAAGCGTGTGGGTGGGCAAGCCATAGGCGTTGACCAGCAGGTCTTCCTGATACCAGTCGGTGACGTCCACGTTATGGTTGGTCAGCCCCCAGCAGAGATCAAGGTTGCAACCCAGAAGGGTTAGCGGTGTACCCGGAATGCCGACTCCGCTGACCACTCGGCCCTCGTCACGGATAACGATGTTCTCATTGATCATGATCGGTGGAATTTCGAGTCCGAGATGGGGGTCGTTGGCCATGATCGGATAGCCGCTGGCCGTGTGATCACCGGACACGACCCACCAGTTGCTGGCCGCACGGTTCTCGGCGTTGCCGATGGTATTGCCCAGGATCGGAATCTCGCGCACCCGGTCGAGATAGGAGCGCAGGCCCTCGATCACCTCATCGTTGACCTGCGGCAGGTTGTTCCACTTCGCTGCCGGGGAGGCGGCATCAGCGCCATCGGACTGCAAGCTGGCGCCCTCGCCCGCCGGCACCGGAATGATGCCCGCGGTCTCGAAAAAGTCAGGTACGGTGAGTCGGTCATCGGAAGGCTGGCTGCGAATGATGTCCTCGAAATACAGCGCCAGGCCGTCAAAGCCGACGGCATCACCCACACCCTGGTAGGTGCCCAGGCGAATCGTACGGTCGACAACGCCGGAGTCGAACGACAGCTGGAAGGCAACCAGCTTTCCGAGAACCAGCGAGTCGACCGGCGACCAGGGCTCGACAGAACCCAGCTCGAGAACCCCGTACTCCGGCGGCAATTCGCCGGCGGCGATGAAGGCATTGACACCGTCGGTGTAGGCCTTGAGCCAGTCCTTTTCGTCCTGGGAGAGATTCAGCCAGGCCTGCAGGGCGCCGCGGCGCAGCCCCAGGGTGCGCAATTCGATGTCGGTACTGATTGCCGCTCCACCGAGCAGCTCCCCAAGCGTTCCGGATGCGACCCGACGAAGGTAATCCATCTGGAACATGCGGTCGCGTGCATGCAGGAAACCTCTGACGTAGTTCACATCCCGCTCGGTCTCACCGACGATGGTGGGAATACCATTGGCGTCGGTGTAAACGGTGACCGAGTCGGACAGGCCGGGCAGTTGCTGGGCTTGCAGCATGCCGGCGAGCAACACGCCGCCGAAAAGAAGTGAAAGCTTTTTCATTTTTGTTCCCCGATTCTGACTAGAGGCTCTGATTATTGCACAGATGCAACCCTCGCCCGGCCGGCCAGCGAGGCCCGCCGTTTTGCCAACTTAACCCGGGCGCCGCGGGCGCGTATAATACGGGCCCGCCTCGACGCGTCCGGGATGTGTCCCGACGCCGGGTCCGACAAGAATCATTCAATTTTGAGGAGTCAACATGGCGCAGACTGTCGCCGCCTTCAAGGTGGACTATTTCCAGTTCCTGAAGCCAGACGGCAAGCTCGTGGAAGACCAGCA
>SKXY01000013.1 GCA_007128175.1 Wenzhouxiangella sp.
CACGTAGGCCAGGCCGTCGTCGAACACCAGCTCGGCACGAGCATCGTCATTGCGCTCGCACAACTCCGGGAAGAACTTTTCCGAAAGCCGTGTCACCTGCTCGTCGATCTCGACCTGGGTGCATTGCTTCACTTCGCGGTGGGCCAGCACCTCCCGCAAGGTACCGCAATCGCCCCCGCCAATGATCACCACGCGACCGGGCGAGCCGTGGCTGAACAGCGCCGGATGCGTGAGCATTTCGTGATAGAGAAAATTGTCACGACTGGTCAGCATGACGAAGCCGTCGATCACCATCAGGTTGCCCCAATGGCTGGTCTGGTAGACATCGATGGTCTGGTAGTCGGTCACTTCATGGGCCAGGTGTTTCTCGATGGTCCAGGACACGGCGACCCCGGCTTCCATGCACGGCTCGGTGAACCACTTGTGGCTGCTTGGCAACATGACTGTGCGCTTGGCGGGTATGAATGAATGCGCCAGATGTTAGCAGGAATGCGGCACGCTGCCCGTGCCCGGTTACAATCCGGGGCTCAATGAAGCCAGCCGGGACCGGATGCATGACCACCAATGGGGAACACGCCGCCGAACAGGCCCGTCGCCGTTACGCTATCGATCGCTGGTCCGAGGGGCTGTTCGACGTCGACGATCGCGGCCGTCTCCTCGTCCAGCCACAAGCCGACAGGCAGGCGGCGCTGACAGACGTGGTGGATGCCGCCCGACGGGAAGGGTTGCGCCTGCCGCTGTTGCTGCGCTTTCCACAGATCCTCGAATCCCGCGCCCGGCAACTGATGCAGGCCTTCGATGCGGCCATCGGCGAACACGACTATGACGGCCGCTATACCCCGGTCTACCCGATCAAGGTCAATCAGCAGTCCAGCGTGGTGCGCACCCTGGCGGCCGTCGAGCGCATGGGACTGGAGGTCGGCTCCAAGCCCGAACTCATCACGGCACTTGCCGTCAGCCGCCCCGGCACCACCATCATCTGCAACGGCTACAAGGATGCCGCCTATATCCGCCTGGCCCTCAGTGGCCAGAAGCTGGGGCTGAAACCCGTCATCGTCATTGAAAAGCCCAACGAGTGGCCCCTGATCGAGCAGGAAGCGCGGCGGCTTGGCGTCGAACCGTTTCTGGGCGTGCGCCTGCGTCTGTCCTCGCTGGGCACCGGCAACTGGCAGAACACCGGCGGCGAGCGTGCCAAGTTCGGACTGGCCGCCAGCCAGGTGATGACCCTGGTCGACGACATGCGCCGGGCCGGTTGCCTTCAATGGCTGGGCCTGCTGCACTTTCACATGGGCTCGCAGATTTCCAACCTGCGCGACATCCAGCGCGGCGTGCGCGAGGCCGGGCGCTACTTCGCCGAACTCAGTAGCGCCGAGGTCGACGTGCGGCTGATCGATATCGGCGGCGGGCTGGGGGTCGACTACGAGGGGGGCGGCACGCGCAGCTACTGCTCGATGAACTACTCGCTGGAGCAGTATGCCCAGGCCATCGTCGGTGGCATCGCCGAGTTGTGCCGCGAGCGGGCTCTGCCCATGCCCGACCTGGTCTCCGAATCCGGACGCGCACTGACCGCGCATCACGCGGTACTGGTCGCCAACGTCACCGCCACCGAGACACTGCCGCGCGACGGTGGGCAGGTCGACGATGATGACCATCCGCTGATTCGTCACCTGGCCGAGGTGCTCGAGCAAGTCGGGCGACGCGAACCGGAAGAAAGCTTTCTCGAAGCCGAACACCTGCTCGAGGAAGGCCGCAATCTTTTCCTCTACGGCGATCTCGCGCTGGCCGACCGCGCCCGGCTCGAACCGCTGTTCAATGCCATCCTCGAATCACTGTTCGACCGCCTCGACCCCGATCACCGCCGCCATCGCGAACTGCGCGACCGGGTGCGCTACCAACTGTCGAACAAGTACTTCATCAACCTGTCGATCTTCCAGTCGCTGCCCGATATCTGGGCCATCGACCAGGTCTTTCCCATCGTGCCGCTCTCGCGCCTCGATGAAGTACCGACCGAACGGGCCGTGCTCGAGGACCTGACCTGCGATTCCGACGGTCGCATCGACCGCTACGTCGAACGCGGCCTGCTCGAACCCACCCTGCCGGTGCATCGTATCGCCGAAGACGAAACCTACCTGCTCGGCTTCTTCATGGCCGGCGCCTACCAGGAAACCCTGGGCGATATCCATAACCTGTTCGGCGACACCGACAGCGTCGATGTTCGCATCAATGACGGCGGCTTTGCGCTGGAAAACTCCCGCAGCGGCGATTCGGCCGACATGCTGCTGGAACTGGTCGGCTACGACCCGCGCGCACTGATGACCGCCTGCCGGGCGCGTGTGGCGAGCGCCGGCCTGGACAAGGCCGAAGCCGAGGCCATGGAACGCCTGCTGGCCGAGGGCCTTTCGGCCTACACCTACCTGGAGAGTTGAACGATGAAAGCGACCTGGATCGGACTGGGCGCCATGGGCGCCCCCATGGCCGGCCACCTGGCCGAAAGCGGCGACCTGGCCACCGCCTTCAACCGCACCCCGGCGCGCGCGGAGCAATTCGTCGCCGAACATCCCTCGATTCGCATCGCCGACAGTCCCGCACAGGCGAGTGCCGATGCCGACATCATCTTCATCTGCGTCTCGGCCGATGACGACCTGCGCGCAATTGTCGATCAGCTGGAGCCCAGCCTGGCCGCCGGCCAGATCGTGGTCGATCACTCCACCGTCTCGCCGGCGACCGCTCGTGATCTCGCCGATGCGCTCGAAGACCTGGGCGTGACTTTTATCGACGCCCCGGTCACCGGCGGCGTCGAGGGCGCCAATGCCGGGCGGCTTGCCGTCATGGCCGGGGGGGATGAGCGGGGGCTGGAAAAGGTTCGACCGGTGATGGCGCGTTACGCCCGGGTCATTCACCACCTCGGCCCATCGGGCAGCGGTCAGTCGGCCAAGGCGGTCAATCAGCTGATGGTCGCCGGCATCGCCGAAGCGGTCTGCGAGTCGCTTGCGCTGATGGAAAAACTGGCTCTGCCGCAAGAGCCGATGCTCGAATTGCTGGCCGGCGGCGCGGCTGGCAACTGGTTTCTCGACAAGCGCGGCGCGACCATGCTGGCCGATTCCTTCGAGGTCGGCTTCGACCCGAAACTGCTGCTCAAGGACCTGCGCATCTGCCAGGCGCTGTGCGCCGAAACGGGATTCGAATCCACCGTGGTTGAACAGGCCCTGACCGACTACAACCGCTTGCTCGAGTCCGGTGCCGTCGGCGGCGACATCTCTTCCCTGATCCGGCTCAAACGCAGCTGACTGGGTCAGTCGCCCGGCTCATTGACCCGTCGATGGACCTGCGGCGTTCCGGCAGTGCCGTAGTTGGCCCGCTGCGAGACGCC
>SKXY01000311.1 GCA_007128175.1 Wenzhouxiangella sp.
CTCCCCAGACATGGCGAGAGTAGCGACCGTTGCCGATGGCCTGGTTGTACCATGGCGTGCGATACCCGCTCATGACCGTAAAGGTATCGGTTCGAATGCCGCGATCGTTGACTTCGGCCAGGATGATTTCGAGCTTGGCGATCAGCGCCTCTCGCAAGACAAGGTATTTGGGCCAGTGATCGGGCTGCTGCTTGCAAAGAAACTGTCCCAGGGTGAAGTGTGGCGACACCGCAAGATCGACCAGGGCGGGATGGACCTCGATGAACCCTGGTGGCGGGAGATAGATGGGGTTGGCCCGTAGTGGCTTGTCCGGGTAGTGTCCGATGCGATAGCCGTTGAGATAGCCGTTCTGAACCTGGCTGGCCGGAACCAGGACGATCACGTTGAGTCGCGACGGCCGGGCACCCTCCGGAATGATGTCGATTCTGATCAGGCCGGGTTCATCCGGCGCATGCCAGAGCCACTGTGCCGTGCCGGTGCTTTCAAGCCGACCGGCCTCTGCTGCAACGTCCGCCTTGCCAGCCTCGGGAAGGTGCAGTTTGAGTTCGTGTGCCTCGCCCGGCATGACGAAAAAGGCGAACTCCTGCCAATCGATGCGCTTGCCGTTAAAGTTGATTTCGTAATCCAGCGTGCCGGGGTCGAATTGGCTATTGCCCGCATGTGTTTGGGCAATGAGGAGCAAGGCGCACAAAAGCGTGACAGCATGTTTCACGGCACGGGCACTCCGATCGCGGTCAGGTGGGTGGGTTCGGTAGCGGGCGGTGGGGCATCCAGCGCTTCGATCAATCGCCGATCACGCTGATAGATGTCGCGCCGAAAATGAACCAGGTTGTCTTCATCGACCCAGGCTGTCCAGTAGAGAAGGTGTACCGGCAAGTTCCGGTCCAGACGTATCGTGGTTTCCCGACCGCTCTCATAGGTGGCCTCCAGTCGTTCGGGACTCAGAATGGCCGAGCGTTCCGTCAACAGCCATCTGGCCAGTCCGGCAGGATCCTCGATCCGGATACAGCCGGAGCTCAGTGCCCGGTCGGCCAGAGCAAAGAGTCCGCGTGCCGGTGTGTCGTGCAGGTAGACATTGTGACGATTGGGGAACATGAACTTGACCTGGCCCAGGGCATTGTCCGGGCCCGGCGCCTGCCGGAGTCGGTAGGGGAATGTGCGTCGGGAAAAGCTGTGCCAGTCGACCTCCTTCGGGTCGACGCGAATCTCGTTGGCCCCCCAGCCCTGCAGAACGGCAAAGCCCATCTCCTCGAGGTAGTCCGGATTGGCCTGGATTCGCGGCAACTGGTCCTGGCTGGCCAGGCGGTGCGGCACTTCCCACGACGGATTGATCACCAGGTAACTCATGCGCTCGGTAAACACCGGTGTACGTCGGTAGGGCTGACCGACCACGACACGCTGACGCATGACTTCCTTGTCGTGACTGATCACTTGCATGTCAAAACCGGCGATATTGACGAGGATATATTCCTCACCCAGCGACCTTGGCAGCCAGCGCCAGCGCTCCAGGTTGGCACGCAATTGATCGATGCGCTCGGATGGCGAGGTGTTCAGGGCTTCCAGTGTTAGCGGGCCGATGATGCCGTCGGTGGTCAGCCCATGGCGATGTTGAAAGCGGCGTACCGCCAGTTCCAGTTCGGCGTCGTAGATACCCGGTTTTGAAGCTTGTGCGTATGCATCCGGCAGGTCGCCGAGCAGCGAGAGTCGCCCGCGGATCTTTTCAATGCGCTCATCGCTTTGTTCGGGACGGATCAGGGGTCTTGCGCTATCGATGCGTATCCATTCCCCATTGCGAGGGATCTCGCGCTTGAGCGCCAGGTGCTCGACCAGGTGCCGGTAGGCGTCGTGGTCCGGCAGCAGGGTTCGCAGAAGCTTCTCTCCGGCCAGTTCGCCGCGAGCGTGACGGAGGACCAGTTCCTGCAACTCAGGCTGTTCTCGCTCGATGAACCATTCCGGATCAATGGATACCGGATCGATGCGGCCATTGGCCAGGTGGTGCGCAAGTGAAAGAAGGGCATCGGTGGTCAGCAGTTCAATGTCGACGAGCACCGGGGTCGATCCTGATCGTTCCGGATCGGCGATCGAATCGAGCAGGGCGGAGAGTGTGGCACGGTGATAGTGATTCGGTTCCAGGCCATGTCGACTGGCCACATCGAGGATGGCCGGGATCTGCAAAAGCGTGTCGATGGGCGCGGTGTCGCTGAACCAGAGCGGTTCCCAGTCGCGTTGCTCATACAGCGCCTGCATCGGTCCGGGCGCATGCAGGATGCTGGCCGAGGCCGGAATGGAACCGGTGGTGGCAAGTAGCTCGAGCCGGTGTCGCAATGACTCCCGCAGCTCTCGCTTGTCAGCGGCCGGAACCGCCGGCACAAGCATGGCAAGCCCGGCCAGAAGAAGTATCAGGCGAATCATGGCGGTTTTACTGGATGAAGATCTGGGGCATTGGCGACTTAGACGGGATTTCACGGATTTGATTCCGTGGACCGGTCACAGGATTCCAGATTCTGTCTCTCCCAGGAGACAGTTTCGGTTCGGTTCGGTTCGGTCAGGTATGTTTCCTGTTCAACTTTTTTGACATCTGTGCGCTTGTGGTGATCTTCTCTTGTTGCTGTCGTGTCAGCTGCCCCGGGGGCTCAGCCTCGTCGGCTTGGCGCGCGGCTCCTCAGCACAGAGTTGGGCGAAGTGCGGTGAAACAATTGCAAGTTCTTTATCTGCGAGTCCACTGAATTTCACCAAAGATTCACGGCACACCTGAAAAGCTGAAATGACGATCCATAAGCTAGAGCCGACGCTCATATACGGGATCAATGCAGGTGAATCTTTCATGTGAGCTGCTCATTTTTCAGTTCAATCATTCATGCTAACAGCCTTTTTTTGATGTGTTAGAAATAGTCAGGTGAGCGAACTGTAATCACGATCAAGGGGTAAAAAAGACAGTGCAATCCTCCCAACGTCCTAAGGTGGGTGGTCAATCAATTTTTCGTCGAACTCTGCTTGGTGCCATCTTTTGCGCCGGCGTAGCCTTGTCCAGTGCTGCAGCCTGGCTAAGCTACGGGGTTGAACGCGAGCGAGCCGTTGCCCAGCTCAACCGCCTGTCGGAGAATCGCGTTGAATCGATGGCTCAACGTGTCAGGGAGCAGGTTCAGGTACTGGAGGCTGTGGCAGCCTTCTTGGCTGCGCGTGCGGATACATCCGGCAGCCTGTTTTCCGAGTTCGTGACCCGAAGCCTGAGTGATAGTGCGGAGCGGCTTGAGGCAGTCGCCTGGGCGCCGCGAGTGACACACAGCCAGAAAGAGGCATTTCGTTCCGCTGTTCGCCTGGCCGGACAGAGTGGTTTCGATATCCGAGAAC
>SKXY01000135.1 GCA_007128175.1 Wenzhouxiangella sp.
GGGCATCAGCCTCACCGTCCTGGGCCTGGAACAGGAAACCGTTGAACCACTCGGCATCCAGTCCCCACTGCAAGTTACCAACCGGCACTTGCCTGTCCTGGTCGAACTGAAGACCGGCCGAGAGCTGGCCGTTTCGCTCCAGTGGCTGGCCGGGCAGGAAATGCTGGAGGAAAGTCATGCGCGAACGGCGGGCAAAGCCGGTGAGGCGATTCTGCGTGCCGTCATCGGCCAGCCATTCGTTACGGCTGACCAGGCGAAGGGCCGAGCCTGTCCTGAAGGCTTCGGGATTGAGGTTGGCCTGTCGCAAGACCCGGTCGGCGTAGGCGCGCTCACCCAGGATGAACCCGGCGGTGTCCTGGTCCAGGCGGGCACCAGAAAGCACGGTTTCCCACTGTCCCCGCGCCGTGGGTGCGGCATGGTGCAGGGTCAGGAAATGATGGTCGTAACCTTCGCCTTCGCGGAAACTGCCGGCATTGACTGCCGAGGCATCCATGGCGATTGCGCCATCACCGACATCTCCCGTCAATCGCACCTCACCGCGATAAAACTCATCGCTACCGGCGTCCAACCGAACTGCATTGAGCGGTTCGGCCAGCGGCGAACGGGTGCGTACATCAATGACGCCGTGCAGCCCGCCCGAGGCATGACCGATGCCGCCGGGACCGCGCAGCACACTCACGCCCGCGGCCTGGTGCAGGTTGACCTCGAACAGGTTGTTGGCATTACAAAAACCGGGCGGGCGTATCGGAACGCCCTCTTCCAGGATCAGCAATGCACCGCAGCCGCCAGCCCCGGCCAGCAAGGGCGAGCGCACCGCACTGAGGTGTTCCTGGCCGCTGCCGCGGGTCACCCAGGAGCCGGGCAGCCTCGCGAACACCTCCGATGGATGCGTCGGTCGGATGGACTCCAGTTCCTCTTCCGCCAGGCGAGCAGTGGCCTGCTCGGTGCCCGGCGTAATGTCTCGCCCGCGAACTTCGATTCGATCGGTCACGGCCGCTTCGCTGGCCAGAACGAGCACCAACAATCCTTCGAGCATGATTTCAGAGTTCTCCCTGCTCTCGTCGCCGCAGTCGTGCCAGGACCACGAAGGTAACGGCACCACCGAGAGTGAGCGTGAAAGGAAACACCAGCACCCAGCGCCCCAATCCGGTCGACAGCCCTTCAAGGTACTGGTACAGGGCCACCCCGGCCAGCGGCGCGATCAGACCGCGGATGCCGGTCAGGGTGACGTGGATGCCCATGTATAGCGTGGACTGATCATCGCTGGCAAAATCGTTGTGGCCCAGGTTCCAGCCGAGTTTGCCGCCGGCGGAGGCCATGCCCAGCGCCACCGCGCCGGGCCAGAACAGCAGCTTCCAGTCGGCAGCCGAGGCCAGGGCAAACAGAAACAGCGCAATGACGAACATCCAGCCCTGGCGCGCCCGGTAGTCGAGTATGTGCACGGCATCGAGCCGGCGCGCCCAGATCGGCGTGAAAAAGGCCAGTGTGATCAGGGGGATGGTGGTGGTGATCAGCACCTGCTCGAAACGGGCAAAACCGAACTGTTCGTTGAGCAGGATGACCAGCAGTGCAATCACCATCAAGTTGCCGCTGCCGAAGGCAAACATGGTCAGCATGTAGCGCCGGTACCAGCGGTCGTCTTTCAGAATCTCCAGCCCCGCACGCAGCTGTCCGCCGACCCGTTCGCGACGCTGGTCCAATTCTTCGTGCTGCAGGCGACGACCGCGGCGCACGCGGGTGGCCTGGTAGCGCCAGGCGGCCCACAACCCGAAGCCGCCGGCTATGGGAAACAGGACACGCCAGATGTCCGGCCACCAGGACATGGCCAAGCCGATGCCGGCCGCGACAGTGGCAATGACCAGCGAATAGATAACGGTAATGCGCCCGGTGATCTGCGCGCGCACGTGGCGCGGGAAATTGGCCCGCCAGATGGCTGCGCGCAAGGTGATGACGCCCGCCCAGGCCAGCCGGCTGAGGATCATGGCGACAGTCACCAGCGCCAGGCCGAAAACGTTGTGCGGGGCCAGCGCCATCAGGATCAGAAAGGCGGCAGTCAGCGCCATCAGGGCCGAGACCCAAGCCGGCTTGTAGCGACCTTCGGCCAGGCTGGAGATCGACAGGCTGGCCATGTTGGCAAAGGCCGGCGCGCCGGCCACCAGGCCGACGGCGAGGTTGACCCAGCCCGGATCAGCCGCGCCCTCGAACTGTGTCTTGACCACCACTCCGACCAGTCCGCCTTCCAGCGCCCCCAGGGCGATGGCCATGCCCGCATTGGCACGAATCTCGCGCGGCATCAGGTGACGCGCGACAAACGGCAACCGGGTTCGGGGCTGGGCGGGCATGGGGGTATTGTAGGGTAGAGGAGAAGAGGGGGAGACGGTGGGGGCTACGGCAAGTCCAACTCACTTCTCCCCGTCCCGCCCAAATGCACTTCTCACGTCTTGCGAGAAAGGCACCTCGACATGCCGAACCGGTTACACAAGCTCAAAACACCGATGCCACCAAAACTTCTCGTTATCCGGTTCAGTGCTTTCTGCAATAAGCGGGTCAATAATGGGTCTCTATGCTGCGTTCCCCACCAACGTTTGTCGCTTTGGCCGAGGTTCGGCGGTCCTTATCCTTTTTGAACAGGCGCAACTGAGCGGACTCGAATTGCGGGTGTCCGACCAGCTCGAGCTGGATGAGCGTTTCATATTCATGCAGCTCGACATACCCCCCGAACTGAAAAGCCGGCTCCAGGTCCTCCGGAATACGTCCCGACGAAACCGCGTGAGTGCCCTCGAAATACCCAGGCTCCAGTTCGCGAGTGCCGTGTCGGGTTAGTCCGCGCACGACTTGGTACAGCACGGGAATCGCCTGTCTCAACGGTTCAATGTCCTGGTACTGGACATGCCCTGATTGAATTTCGGCAAAATCCGTCAAGGATGGAAGGTCTGTTTGTGGATATGGCCAAGGCGGCCATGGCCAGTCGGCCCCGCATTGTCCATCGGTGAAGCAGCTGCACTCATCACCGGCACATTCCGAATAACACGTGTCTCCACCCGTGGAAAAACCACTTTCGCATTGAGCAGAAGGACCGCACCGCTGGCACTGGGCCTGAAGATCAGTGGAGAAATTCGCCGTCAGCACAAAAGCAAAGAGTATCGTTATCGTTGCCTTCATCAGGAAATCCCTATCTGTCAGCCAATCGATCAGGACCCTACCAAAGTGGGATTTTGGATGTCAATCGGTACGAACAACAAACGGCAGCAGGGTTCGAGACTGATCAGGCTTTCGACGTGTTATGGGTTCGTCTCTGGCTTTCGCCTTTCACCCGTTAACCCGTTAACCC
>SKXY01000333.1 GCA_007128175.1 Wenzhouxiangella sp.
AAGTGACAGATTCGGCCGAATGGTTGGGAAGGCACGCTCACAGCAGTGTAATCCTCCCTGATGGCGACATTGTGCTGATGGGTGGTTCCAGCCCCGCACCTCAAAACGACGTCTGGCACTCTTCGGATCAGGGCGCTTCATGGGTCCAGGTATCCCCTGCTGCCCCATGGGCGCCGAGATATGACCACACCAGTGTCGCCCTGCCCGATGGGAGTATCGTGCTGATGGGAGGTTATGACGGGGCAAGCCGCTGTAATGATGTCTGGCTTTCAACCGACAAGGGCACTAACTGGACACAAATGACACCAGTGGCAGATTGGACAGCAAGATTGCAACATATTAGCGTGGCTCTACCTGATGGGAGCATTCTACTGATAGGAGGCTTCGATGGCAGCGATAGAAATGATGTTTGGCGCTCGACAGACCAAGGTACGACCTGGACGCAAACAACTGAAACAGCTCCGTGGACGGCAAGATCAGGCCACACCAGCGTAGTTTTGTTAGATGGGAGAATTATATTGATTGGGGGCGATTACAATGACGGAGGTTTTAAGCACTTGAATGATGTCTGGCAACTAGAGACAGCCAGATCTGCAGAAAAAAATCCACTACACACTTATCATGCACCTGGCAATTATTCTGTAACACTGCAGGTTCATGATCCAGCTGGCTTTAGCGCCATCATCAAAGAAGGCTACATCACCGTAACGGATCCCAAGCCAACGCCTGAACCGCCTGACCCTGATGGTTTTGAGCTGTTCCTGCCAATGATCTTGAAATGATTTGGTACCGATTCAATGAATAATCCTCAACACAGACCGTTAATACCGAATACAAGACAGTCCTGAGTATAACAGGAAAAGGTAAGGGCTCTCGATAATCAGTTCGTGTGATTCACACAGATTTAGATTTGGGTTGATTAAACACAACGACTGACATCAAACGGAATTGATGTCAGTCGTTTTCACCTAAGGCTGGTGGTAATTGATTACCACAGGATGACGATAGGACAACCTTTATTATGTTATTCAACCTGCTTGCTGTAAGATGTCTTCAGGATCAATACTTCAGATTTCTTTTTAACGCATGTCCTTTCTGTCGCTCTAACCCAAACTTCGGCTGAAAAATTTATGATGCTGATGTTTTAGGTTTTGCAATCAGTGCTAATCATCTCTATCTCACGATAAGCGGAAAATAGATGTTACCTATTCCGATTCTGTACTTCTGTTCGGTTGATAGACCTGCGTTATCTATCACCCGCAGGCGAATTGTTGGATGTGCATCAATTTGTGCCTGTGTTGGCGTTCCGCTCAATTGGGCTCTCCAAATTCCAGACTCATCATAATCAAATACTTCAAAATTTAGCCAGGTTGGCTTGCTGACGGCCGTGATTGTGAGACTCTCTTCTCCATGGATATAATCTGGGTCAGTGGCTTCAATCTCATAAACATAAAGTTCACCTGCTTGAGCGAATATAACAGGTCTGCTGATAAAGCGTGGTGGATCATTAACATTGTTTACCCAAATACTAAAACTTTGTGTTGCAGTTTTACCCTGACTGTCCGTAACACGAATCGATACATCATGATATTTATTAACCAACTGCTCATTGACTGGGGTACCAGAGAGGGTTGCAGTGCCGTCACCATTATCGATCAATGTTAACCAACTCGGGATTTCTATAGGGGTAATCGTGTGAATATCAAAATGTGCTGGGGCTTCAGAAGCTGTTTCAACATAATAGTAGTAAAACTGATGTTGATTCACCTCTGTGATTGGAACACTTATAAATTTTGGCTGTGTCTTGTAGATATTATCGATATAGATCGGCCGGTTAAACCGAATTGTCGTATCGGTTTGGGTTACTTCCCCTCCCATCAAATTATAGACATGCCTGATTGTGTAGGGGAACGCGCTTTTATTGATGGTCTTCGTACTTCCATCTTCTGAGAATAACACCCAAATCGTCCTGCCACCTTTTCTAAATTCATATCCCAGAATTCCACTACCAAGATCCAATTTCCTGTTGTAATCAGCTCCTCCAAGGGTCGTCGTCAATACCTGATAAGCCCGATATGCTGGCAACGGCCGGTTGTTCCTGTCCAACATACCGCTTTTGAACCATCCACGACTATCCATATGGTACCAGGTCGATCCCTTTATCCCGATTTCGATGTTTCTAGAAAAAACCCAGACGAGATAATCTGCTTTAGCCGCCTCAAACGTTTCTACCGCAAATGGGTTTTCTTTTGTGTTAACTGCAAGATTACCAAAATCAGCTAACGCTACTTCGGTACATAGAATCGGTTTATCAATAACACCATAGCTCTCCATGACATCTTGAAGATAATTGAATTTCCCTTCAACCATACCGCCTCTGCCAGCCCACCAGTGTGACTCCCTTTCCATCAAAATCCCACTGGGAAAGTCTGTGTCGTAAATAGTGTATCCATGGAAATTAGCATAATCAAAATTTCCTCCAGCTTCACTAACAATTCCCTTGAAGAAATTGGACATTTCACAATAATTCCATGGTCGGTCGGGATGACAAGGCAATAGTAACCCTCCCAATACAATCTGGGCGCTAGGTACTGCATTCTTTACTGCCGGATAAACGGCGTTCAGCATCTTTCCATAATGCTGGCCCCCGAAGTATTCACTATCGCTTTTCTCTCCCCAACAGCCGAAGACTCCTGCTGGGGAAACGACACCAATAGGCGGTTTATTACCTCGGTATTCATCAGGTTCATTCCATAGCTCATAATATGAAACATTAAAAGGCGGCTGGCTGTAACGTTGAACAACCTCAACCATGAAGTCAGCAAAATCTGAGAAATTACCCGCCTTCATCGGGCCGCAGAAATAATCCGCATCATCTCCATTAGCGATGGAGTATTTTTGTGCCCACACCGGTGTACTGCGAATGATTAAGATGACTTCCATACCAGCTGCACTTGCAGCTTTAATATGTTCGTCAAGCTGACCAACATTTTCCCAAGCCCTATCGTTTCTACTAGTTGGCTGAACATCAGACCAGAGAAGCCCATTTAAGCGTAGCCAATGGTTATTGGCAGCTTTTGCTCTATTCAAAGAATCTTCATAGGAATCTGAAAAATAGGTTCGGTTAATCTCCACACCAAATGTGGGTTTGTTACTATTTGCAACAGAAATTGGATCATTTTGCTCTTCCTCAGCGCTAGCTGAGTTGACCTGAAAAGAACTTAAAACTGTAACAAGCACAAGGATCAAGATCAGCAGTTTTTGATGCTTCATAGTTGCCTCCGTTTGAAATCTTTAATAATTATCCAAAT
>SKXY01000129.1 GCA_007128175.1 Wenzhouxiangella sp.
CCAGGGGGTCGCCGACGACCAGCTTTTTTGTGCGTTCGACGAGCTTGTCGCGAAATGCCTTGTAGATGTCTTGCTGCACCAGGATGCGCGAGCCGCACAGGCAGATCTGGCCCTGGTTGGAAAAAGCCGCGCGCATGACCTGGTCGGCGGTGGCGTCGAGATCGACATCGTCGAACACGATGGTGGGATTCTTGCCGCCCATCTCCAGTGCCAGCTTGACGAAACGTGGCGACAGTTCGGCGGCGAGCTGGCCGCCCACACGGGTCGAGCCGGTAAAGGTCAGTGCCTTGAGAGCCGGGTGTGCGGCAAGTGCCCGCCCGGCGCTGTCGCCGGAACCGTGAACGATACTGAGCACGCCGGCAGGAAAGCCGATTTCGTCGGCGATGCGCGCAAGCATCCAGGCGCTGACCGGCGTGACCTCCGAGGGCTTGGCGACCACGGTGTTGCCGGCAGCCAGAGCCGGTGCGATCTTCCAGCTCAGAAGATACAGCGGCAGGTTCCACGGCGAGATCGCACCGACCACGCCCAGCGGCTGACGCAGCGTGTAGTTGAATCCGGCCGGGCCCATGTCGTGCGATTCGGAGAAGAACTGGCCGGCCGCGGCGGCGAAGAATCGCAGGTTGCTGACCACGCGCGGAATATCGACCGCGGCGGCCAGGGCCAGCGGCTTGCCGGTGTCGATGCTCTCGGCCCGCGCCAGTTCATCGGCTTGTTGCTCGACGGCATCGGCCAGGCGGTTCAGCCAGTGAGCGCGTTCTTCCGGCAGCAGTCCGGCCCAGCCTTCGACGGCGCGGCCGGCGGCCTGCATGGCATGGGCGATGTCGCGCTCGTCCGACTCGGCCACTTCGGCGTATTGCTTGCCGGTGGCCGGTTCGAACACCGGCAGGCTGCGACCGGCCCGAGCCGGCGCGAACTCACCTCCGATGTAGTTCTCGACTTGCATCTACAGGCTGCCCAGTCGACCACCGTCGACCGGCAGGTTGATGCCGGTGATGTAGCCGGCTAGCGGCGAGCACAGAAAGGTAATGGCCGCGGCCGTCTCTTCGGGCTTGCAGAAGCGGCCCAGCGGCACTTGCGTGAGCATCGACGCGCGCACTTCGTCTTCGCTGGCATTCTGCTTGCCGGCCTTGCCGGCCACCAGGCTTTCCAGTCGCGGCGTTTCGGTGAAGCCGGGCAGCACGTTGTTGACCGTGATGCCATCGGGGCCGAGTTCGCGCGACAGGGTCTTGGCCCAGGCAGCGACCGCGCCGCGCACCGTGTTCGATACACCCAGTCCGGGAATGGGTTCCTTGACCGAAGTCGAGATGATGTTGACGATGCGCCCGTAACCGGCTTGGCGCATGCCGGGCACCAACGCCTGGGCCAGGCGCTGGCCGGCAATCAGGTGCTGGTGGAAGCCGGCTTCGAACTCGGCCGGGTCGGCGTCGATGGCGCGCCCGGCCGGTGGGCCGCCGGAGTTGTGTATGAAGATGTGGTAGCCGCCGCCGGCGATCGTGTCGAGATTTTCGACCAGATCATCGGGGCTGCCCAGGTCCAGCGCCAGAACGTCATGGTCTGTGCCAGGCAACTCATCACGCACCGCTGCAAGACGATCGGCGCTACGTGAGACCAGCGTCACTGTCGCACCACTTTCGGCCAGTGCCCGGGCAGTTGCCGCGCCGATCCCCTGGCTGGCGCCGCAGACCAGGGCACGTTTTCCGTTCAGGTCGAGCTTGAGCATGGCATTCACTCCAGGGTCGATTTTCGGGGCTCTGATGGGTGGGTGGCGATGTTACGGCATGTCAGGGAGCACAGTCGCGGTAGGACTGGCTGCCGGGCAATGGATACGGTTCGTCGCCGAAGCGATCGCCGAAAATCGGGGCCTCGATCCGGCAGCTCGTGACGACAGCGTCCGGGCCGGGCTGGGCGCCTTCGCCTTCGATGACTCGGCCGGTCGTCAACTGGCCGCCGAAGCGGATGCGGGACTGGCCGCTGCGCTGGTCGAAGACCGGCTCGACGATCAGCACGCCCTCGATACTGCCGTCCTCGATCGCGGTGAAGTCGATTTCCACGCCCTGCCACGGAGAATCTTCTCCGACGAACAGGGCGCGCAGGCCTTCGCCGCGCTCGGTCTCCCGCGAACCGATGGTTTCGGTTCCGTCGATGAGGGTCTGCAACAGGTAGCTGTCGCCGAGAAAATCGACGTAGTTGCCGCCGACATCAAGCACCAGAAAATTGACCGGATCGCCGTTGTCGGTCACCGGTGGCTCATCAAAGTGAAAGCGGATCACCGCCCGCTCGCCGGCATGAACCAGCGCCTCGACCTCGATCAGGCCATTGTTGTCGTCCGACACCGCCAACTGGCCGGTGGCAATGAGAATGGCTGCGACAATCCAGCGCATGTTCCCTCCCGAGATGAAAGTCAGATCCCGGATTGTAGCGGATTGTAGCGGTCGGGCTTGGCAAGCGACCGTGGGAAATGGTGGGCCCTGCAGGACTTGAACCTGCGACCTACCGATTATGAGTCGGCTGCTCTAACCAACTGAGCTAAGGGCCCGAAGATTCTCGGATCAGGACTTGTCCTGTTCGCCGGGAGGCTGCGCTTCTGCCAGCGGCTTGGGGTTGAGGCCCTTCGCTTCCAGTTCTTCCTTCTTGCGATTCTGGATGTAGGCCAGGTTGTTCTTGTACATCTCGGTAACTTTGTCAACGCCGCCGGGAGCGAGAAAACCCTGGTTGCCGGCAGCGATGAAAGTGGCATAGACGCCGGAGGCGGCCATCAGTGCCGCGGAGACCAGTTTGCTGTCGAAGCCGCGGTCATTGACCATCTTATTGGCAAGCTCGATGAACTCGCTTGTGGCCTGGTTGTGGGCGTCGATCTGCTTTTGCTGCTCTGACATGGTGGTTTCCGTGCTAGTACATGGTGGTCAATTCAAGCTGCTAAGAATACCACGGTGATCGGGCGTTTCAGAAGCCGGGATGACCTGAAAATGTTGTCCTAACGTCGTCGAACGGGAATGTTCGTGGCCGAAATGCTGGCGATTTCGCCGTGATCGGTGCGAGTCGGCTGACCTTCCTCCGGTGCCCAGGTCGATGCATAAACGATTTCCCAGGTCAGCGAGTAACGTTCAGTTTGATCTTCGGTCTGCGGAAATGCGTTTACCAGCCGGTCGGGATCGATCCCCGAGGGAAATTCCGTGCCGGTGAGGCGCAGGTCCTTGAGCAGGCTTTCCAGGTCGGGGTGCGTGCTGGTCAGCCAGTCGCTGTCGACGACCGGTTCGCGAAAGCCGGTACGCATCAGCAGGTCGCCGAGGCGCATGGCGTGTATGACGTTGCCAGTGGTCATGGCATGGAAATCGCCGGCCAGTATCTGGTGCAATTCGCGATGGGTGTCGGGGCCGATGGTCGCCATCAGCAACAGCCCTCCCGGGCACAGTACCCGGCGTAGTTCTTGCAGGACCCGGTCGGGGTCGCGGCACCATTCGAGCACCATGTTGGCAAAGACCAGGTCGATGCTGCCGTCGGCCACTGGCAGCGATTCGGCGTCGGCTTCGATCAGTTCGAAACGCCGCCGCCAGCGGCCGCGCTGACGGCGTGCGCGTTCCAGCATGCCGCGGGCTGGATCGGCGGCCAAGATATGGCTGTTCGGAAAGCGCTCGTGCAGTGCCCGTGCCTGGCGGCCGGTGCCGCAGCCAAGGTCGAGGATCCGCCTCGGGTCGAATCGCAGTCCGTCAAGACGCTCGATCAGGCGACCGGCGACTTCGGTCGCGACGGCGGCGTGCCGGTCGTAGTTCGCGGCGGCGGCATGAAATCGCCGGCGGGTCTGTCGGTGTTCGTCGTTCATGAACAATGGATGATAATCTGCCCGGGCTTACCAGGGATCAAATGGGGTTGCGGCCATGAAAAGTCCATTGCCGGTGGCGCGACATTTGACCGACGGGCTGGAACACTTGCTGTTGCCGCCGGTGTGTGTGGTGTGCGGCATGTCGGCACGACCGGGGCTGGACTGCTGCACCGGCTGCGAGCGCGATTTGCCGAAGCTTGATGCGGCTTGCCGGCGTTGTGCACTGGAGCTGGTACGAGACGTCGAGTTGTGCGGTCGGTGTGCTCGCCGCCTGCCTGCATTCGATCATGCTCATGCCGGCTTCGCCTATCGCGACAGTATCGAGCGGCTGGTTCAGCGCTTCAAGTTCCGACACGACCTTGCCGCGGGCCGCGTACTCGCCGGTCTGCTGGCCCGGCGTCTGGTCGAACAGGGGGTGGTGCGCCCGGATCTGGTGGTGCCGGTGCCGCTGCACTGGCGCCGGCGCCTTGGCCGCGGTTTCAACCAGTCCGAATTGCTATGTGCCGACCTGTCACGCCACTTCAACGGCCTGCCCTGGTATCCACTGCTGCAGCGACAACGCGCCACCGCCGCCCAGTCCGACCTGCCGGCCGAACGGCGCGGCGGTAACGTGCGCGGTGCTTTCGGTTTGCGTTCGACGCTTGTCCCGACTCACGTCGCCCTGGTCGACGACGTCATGACCACCGGCTCGACGTTGGACGAATGCGCGAGGGTGCTCAAGCGAGCCGGCGTGCGGCGCGTCGAGGTCTGGGTAGTGGCGCGGGCTTAGGGGAAGGCACAAGGCACAAGGAGCAGCGATCAGGGGGTGGCTGGCTGTTGCGAGCGATTGGTGATCGGGCTTGATCCGGGACCTATCCCGATACCGTCACCTGAAACCTTCAGTTTCCGGACAACGCCACCACGGCGCCAAGCCAAATCACCATCCCCACCCAGTGATTGCTCAGGAAGGTGCGAAAGCACACTGCCGGGTTGCGATCGCGAATGCGCCAGAGCTGCACCTGGAACAGGCCGAAGGCGATGGCCGCGGCGGTGAACCAGGCCGGGTGCGGGATGAAGTGCAGGCCGATGATGACCAGCAGGGCGGTGACGACGCCCATCAGGGCGCCGAGGATGGGAACGTCGGCTCGGCCGAAGGCGATGGCGGTGGATTTGACACCGACTTTCAGGTCGTCCTCGCGGTCGGCCATGGCGTACTCGGTGTCGTAGATGACCGTCCAGATGAAATTGACGGCGAACAGCCACCAGGCCAGTTCCGGCACCGTGCCGGTCTCGGCGGCGAAGGCCATGGGGATGGCCCAGCTGAAGGCCGCGCCCAGGGCCAGTTGCGGAAAGTGGGTGAAGCGCTTGAAGAACGGATAGGTGGCGGCCAGCAGGGCGCCGAAGAAGGCCATCAGCACGGTCAGCCGGTTGGTCAGCAGCACCAGCACCAGGGCGAAGGCGAGCAGGCCGAAAAACAGTAAAAGCGCCTGCCGGGCACTGATCTCGCCGGCAGCGATCGGCCGGTCGCGGGTGCGGCTGACATGCGGGTCGAGCTTGCGGTCGGCAATGTCGTTGATCACGCAGCCGGCCGCACGCATGACGATGACGCCGAGGGTGAAGATGACCAGGTTCTTCAGACTGGGCATGCCGCCGGCGGCGAACCACAGCCCCCACCAAGTCGGCCACAGAAGAAGCGCGATGCCGATCGGGCGGTCGAAGCGCATCAGTCGCAGCCACGGTCCGGCCGGGCCGGCGAAGATGCGTGCAGTCAGTCGGAATTCCATTCTTGCTCCACGATGAGGTCGGACTCTTCGTCGCCTTCTCGGAAACACGGGATGGTCATGCGTTGCGCTCCGGGTGATGCCCGGAGAATGAAACGCCACGGCGGATCCTCGCCGGATTCGACGCGGTAGTCGAGCCAGAACTGTGGAATCTGCTCTCGCCGCACTTCCATCTGGGCATCGAAACCCAGTGACCGGATGCGCGCCTGTCGATTGCGGGCATTGTCGATGTCCTGGTAAAGGCCGACGGAGACGGCATTCTCCATGTCGCCGCCGGCGACCACGTAGTAGTCCTCGACGTCGGCTTCGGCCAACTGCCGGGTCAGTTGCAGTGCATCCGAGCGGTTCGAGGCCGGAAGGTAGACCCACCAGCCGCGATCATGGTCGGCGCTGGTCTGGCGCAGACGCAGTTCGGAAACGAACGGCCGCAAACGTTCTTCGCCGCGCTGTTGTGCCAGCAGCGTGGGAAGCGGGCCGATGGTGTAGCACGACGGGCCGCTCGGCTCGATCACTGCCACGGTCACGACCTCGCTGACCAGCTGCGGCTGGTTCACGCCCGCTTCCAGCGGAGGAATGTCCACCGTTTCGGTCTCGACGGCCGGCTCGGAGAACAGGAAGGCGAAAGCGGCGACAATGTTGAGCGCCAGCAGGCCCAGCGCCATCCAGCGCCAGTCCAGGCGAGTTTTGGAGTTCTCTTCGTTCAGCATCGTTTGGCAGCCATGGCCAGACCGCGCAGCACCAGGTGCTCGTCGGCCGTGGCCTGAATTCTCGTCAGAGGCATGATAGCGGCAGCGTCGCCGCCGGTGATCCAGACCACTGGATTCTGTCCGAGTTCGGCTGTTGCGGCGTCGATCGATCGTTCGATGGCGCCGGCCAGTTGCAGTGTCGTGCCGCTGACGATCGCCTGCGCACTGTCACGGGCCGGATGCTCTGCCTCTTTGGCCGTGTCCAGGCGGCGCGGCAGCCCCGGTGCTTTTGCCAGCAGGCTGGTCCGGGCGGTGGCCAGTCCGGTCATGATCCAGCCGCCCAGATGCCGGCCTTGGTCGTCGACCACGTCGACCGTCAGCGCCGTTCCGCAATCGATCACGCACAGGGCCGATCCGGTTTGTTGCCACGGCCATTGCATGGCCAGCCAGCGGTCCGAGCCCAGCCCGGCGTAGGCCGGTTTGACGGGCAGTTCGACGCTGCCGGTAGCGAGCATCGTCAACTTCAGCCCGCGGTCGCGCGCCACTGCCGTCAGCCAGTCGATAGCTTCGGGGCGCGACTGCGCCGAGGCCCAGGCCTGATTGCCCGGAGAATCGAGCAGCAGGGTTTCCAGCGGTCCCGGCTGATCGACCGGGCTGCTGCCGGGGCGATCGAGCAGGCCGTTGTTGCCGGTTTGGGCCCACTTGATGCGGCTGTGGCCCAGGTCGATCACCCAGTCACCGACCACGAACACTGACCTCGCCGCTGCCCAGTGCCTGGATGCGGCCGTTGTGGTCAACAAGCAGCCGGCCCTGGGCATCGATTCCCTTCGCCAGACCCACGAAATCCTCGCCGCCGGCCATCGCCACGTGCACCTTGCGGCCGTCCAGGACATCGCATCGATGCCATTGACCGGCGAAGGCGTCGAAACCCGAAGCATCGAGCTCTGGCAGGTCGCGGGCCAGGTTGTCGATCAGGCCGGCGACGAGGCGATTGCGCGAGAATCCGTCGGCATGTCGGCTCAGGCAGGTCCATGGTTGATCCACCGCGGCGGATTCGGGCAGTTGCAGGTTGATGCCAATACCGATCACGGCCTGGCAGGGGCCCTCGGCCGCGCCGTTGACCTCGACCAGGCAGCCGCCGAGCTTGGCATTGTCGATAACCAGGTCGTTGGGCCACTTGACCCCGACCGTTTCCGCTCCGGCTTCACGCAGGGTGCGGGCGGCAGCCATGCCCACGACCAGGCTCAAGGGCGAAAGTCCGGCCAGGCCGGATTCGAAGTGCCAGCCCAGCGACAGGTAGATGCCGCCCGGCGGCGACAGCCATTGGCGCCCGCGACGTCCGCGGCCGGCCTTCTGCGCCTCGGCCACCAGTGCGCGGCCATGCACCGGCGTGTTTGTGGCCAGCCGGGCATTGGTCGAGTCGACCGCCCCGATCACCTCGACCTGGATCGACGGTTTCGCCAGATGCTGCCGGATGACATTGGCGTCGAGCAGTTCGATGGGGTGGGCGATACGGTAGCCGTTACCGGCCGTGCCGGATACGGGTAAGCCGATACGGCGCAACGATTCGATGCGTTTCCACACCGCCGCACGACTGATGCCGAGGTCATCGGCCAGCTCGGCCCCGTTGTGCCTTTGGCCGTCGGCCAGGCGCACGTAGAGTTCGTTGAGTTCAGGGCTCATCTTCGGAGGGGGTTTGCTTGCGACGGCGAATCAGGCGGGCCTTGTCGAAGCGGTTTTCGGAACCGGATCGCATGCGCGCCAGGTTCGTGCGATGGGTGTAGATCAGCAGGACGGCAAGCGCAATGGCCAGCGCACCCAGGGCCGGCGGCAAGTCCTCGGGACCGAGCAGCCACATGGCCGGCACGATACTCAGACCGGCCAGGATGGTGGCGAGGCCGACATAGCCGGTACCAATGATGGTCACGACCCAGACCAGCAGTAGCGGCGCCAGACACCAGGGGGCGGCGACCACCACCACGCCCACGGCAGTGCCCGCGCCCTTGCCGCCGCGAAAACGGAAATACAGCGGCCAGACATGGCCCAGCACGGCGGCAAAGCCGGCCACGGCCGCCAGCGTGTGGAAGTCGAGGACGGCAAACGGCAATTGCAGCAGGGTCAGTGGAAACAGCCCGGCTGCCACTGCGCCCTTTCCGACATCGATCAGAACCACGCCCAGAGCGAATCGCCAGCCCACCGTGCGCAACGCATTGGTGCCACCGGCATTGCCTGAACCGAGCTGACGAATGTCGACACCGCGCAACCGGCCCAGCACCAGGCTGCCCGAAATCGAACCTAGCAGGTATCCGGCCGCGGCAGCGAGGATCAGCTCAGTCACGCTTGCGCTCCGGTGGATGCCAGGGATGCATGCCGACGATCAGTGCACCGGGGCCGGCGTGGGCGCCGACGGCCGGGCTGGCCTCGACGATCCAGCAGGCATCGACCTGCGGATGCGCGGCCAGTATCTGCCGGCGCAGTTTGCGGGCGTCGTCGACGGCATTGGTATGGCTGATGATGACGCGGTAGGTGTGCCCGGCATTCATGCGCTTGAGGAGGTAGCGGCCGAAGCGTTCCACGGCATTCACTCGTCCGGCGATCACGCCGCGCGCACCCAACCGACCCTCCGGCGTGGCCGTGAGTACCGGGTTGAGGCGCAGTCGGCGCGACAGTTTCTCCATCCACGGCTTCACGCGTCCGCCTCGCACCCCCCAGGACAGGTCGCGGGCTAGGGCGTAGGTCTTGAACTGGTCGATGGTCTCGCGCAGGCGCGTCCGGATGGCGATTCGCTCCCAGCCCTTCGCTGCCGCTTCGGCCGCCCACAAAACGGCCAGCGCCTGGCCGCAGGCGGCATTGCGTGTGTCGAAGATTTCGATGTGTTCCGGGTCGACGCGTTCAGCCGCGTTTTCGGCCGCCTGCAGGGTGCCGCTCAAGGCGCGTGACAGTTGCACACCGAGTACGTCCAGCCCGTGCGAAGTCAGCAGCTCGAACTGCCGGCGGAAATCGGCCGGCGGCGGCTGCGAGGTCTGCGGGTGGGTATCGGCGGTCTCGAGGCGTCGGTAGAAATCCGACGGCGTGATGGTGAGCTTGTCGAGGAACTCCTCGTCGCCGAAGTTCAGCCGTACCGGCACCACGTGGATGCCCAGGCGGTCGATTTCCTCGTCCGGCAGGTCGGCGGCCGAGTCGGTGACGATGGCGACCTTGCCGACATGGTTCATCAGGCCGTGCTGGCGGGTCATGTCATCGGCCTTCTGCTGGCGGATTTCGCCGAAATCGCTGCAGATGCGAAAGACCTCGCCGGGATTGTCGGTGTGGATGTGGATGCGTGCCCGACGCTGGCCGCCGGCGACCACCAGCGAGCTGGCGTCCTGGCCTTCCAGTTGCGTGCGCAATCCGGCCACGTCGATGCCGTCGCCCTCGATCAGGCACTCGGTGCAGAAGCGATGCTGCTCGGGCGCACTGGTCGCGGAGTGAGCGGCGGCTGAATGCGTGATTCCGGCTTGTGCCAGACTGGCCATCTTCGGCACGCGGCCGCTGCGCATGTAGCGCCACACACCTTCGAGCAGGTCAACAAAGCCCTGGGCACCGGCATCGACCACCCCGGCATCCTTGAGAACGGCCAGTTGCTCGGGGGTGCCGGCCAGCGAACGCCGTGCGCGCTTGAGTCCCTGGCGGAACATGTCGCGAATATCCTCGACGCCGTCGGCCGCGCGCCGATTGAGTTCGTCGGCGAAGTCTTCCAGCACGGTGGGCAGGGTGCCGGGCACGGGCTCGGACATTGCCCCCCAGGCTGACTTCGCACCGGCGCTGGAGGCTGCGGCCAGCCGGCCGGAATCGAGCACCTGGAAGTCACGGCTCGACTCGCTCAGACCCTGGAAGTACTGCGCCATGATGGCACCGGAGTTTCCCCGGGCACCGTCCAGCGCGGCCTCCGCCACCCGGTCGAGCAACTCGGGCAGGGTGGCATGGTCGCGGCCGTCGATGGCCTCGCGCACGCTGGCCAGGGTGAAGACCAGGTTGGTACCGGTATCGGAGTCGGCGACCGGGAAGACGTTGATGGAGTTGATGTGGTCGCGTCGCCGGAACACATTGGCGATGCCGGCCAGCAGCGCCTGCTCGAAGCGGGCCGCGTCAATATGCGAGATGATCCCGGACACTATGGGGCAATCAACCGTCGACCAGGTCGCGCACCTGTGAAGCGGTGAACGGCCAGGCCAGCTTTTCGCCGGTCTCGGGATTGAACAAAACCGGAATCTGATTGCCGTATCGTTCGAGCAGTTCGAGATCGGTTTCGATATCGACCAGTTCGTAGGCACTGCCGAAACCGCCCTCGGCCAGCAGGGCCTGGGCCTTGTCGCAGAGACCGCAGTCCGGCCGCGTGTAGAGCTTGAGCGTCATGGGTATAACCCGGTTATCGATGCGGGAGCCAAGTATTCCATTGTAGCGTTTGCGCGTCCAGTCGCGGGCGGTGGGGGCAACGCGTAGAATTGGGCCAGATTCAAGCACCGGATTTCATCAGCATGGCTGTCAGTATTTTTGACCTGTTCAAGATTGGCATCGGCCCGTCCAGTTCGCACACGGTGGGTCCGATGCGGGCCGCCGGCATCTTCGTCCAGCGACTGGAAGAGGCCGGTTGCCTGAACAAAGTCGAGCGCATCAAGATCGGCCTGTACGGCTCGCTCGGTCATACCGGACGGGGGCACGGCACCGACAAGGCGGTCATTCTCGGGCTGGAGGGCGAGTTGCCCGACCAGGTCGATCCCGATCACATCCCGCAACGCATGGAAGCCTTCGCCGACAACGGCAAGCTGCGCCTGGCCGGTCATCACGAAATCACCGTCGATGCGCGCAAGGACCTGATTTTTCACAAGCGCGAGACGCTGCCGCATCATCCCAACGGCATGCGTTTTACCGCCTTCGACGGCGATGGTAACGAGTTGCTCGAAGGCGAGTATTACTCGGTCGGCGGCGGTTTCGTGGTCAATGCCGACGAGGCGGCGGCCGACCGGATCGTCGCCGACGAGACGAAATTGCGCTATCCCTACTCGTCCGGAGACGAATTGCTCGCCATCTGCCGCGATGAGGGCCTGCGCATTGCCGACGTGGTGATGGAGAACGAAAAGGCCTGGCGCAGCGAGGCCGAGGTCCGTGACGGCCTGATGGTCATCTGGCAGGCGATGCAGGAGTGTGTCGACCGCGGCATTCGCCAGAGCGGCGAGTTGCCCGGCGGGCTCAAGGTCAGCCGACGCGCACCGGAACTCTACCGCAAGCTCAACGAGCGCGCCGAAAAGGACGATCTCGACCAGCTCGACTGGATCAATCTCTATGCCCTGGCGGTCAACGAGGAAAATGCCGCCGGTGGGCGGGTGGTCACTGCACCGACCAACGGCGCGGCCGGTATCATCCCGTCGGTCCTGCACTACTATCGGCGTTTCATTCCCGGTGCCGACGAGGACGGGATCATCGAGTTCTTGCTGACCGCCGGGGCCATCGGCATTCTCTACAAGGAAAACGCTTCCATTTCCGGCGCCGAGGTCGGCTGCCAGGGCGAGGTCGGAGTGGCCTGTTCGATGGCTGCCGGCGGCCTGGCCGCCGCGCGCGGCGGTGACATGAGCCAGGTGGAGAATGCCGCCGAGATCGGCATGGAACACAACCTCGGCCTGACCTGCGATCCGGTCGCCGGCCTGGTGCAGATCCCGTGCATCGAGCGCAACGCCATGGGCTCGGTCAAGGCGGTCAATGCCGCCCGCATGGCCCTGGCCGGGGACGGCAAGCATCGGGTCAGTCTCGACAAGGTCATCAAGACCATGCGTGACACCGGCCGCGACATGAAGTCCAAGTACAAGGAGACTTCGCGCGGTGGGCTGGCGGTGAATGTGATCGAGTGCTGAGTCACTCGGGCAGAGGGACAGAGGGGTAGAAGGGAGAGGATGAACAGTACTGGAGCAATGAGCGTGGCAAGACACACACCTGAAACGCCGG